>JAIDPP010000126.1 GCA_029062725.1 Muribaculaceae bacterium
GGGGGGATGGTAATGATCTGGGGAATATGCGCGCTACTTTTCAGAACAAGGAAAAACTTTGAAAGAAGATAGGCCCCCCTTGGGGGAAGTCATCAGGTAAATTAATTGATCAGTGACCAAAATCGAGAAAGTATATCTCGCCCTGCAAAAAGGGGAGCGTGCACCGGGAAGGAAAGCCTCTCCGGCATTGCTTCTTTTGACATTGATTTATTTGGTGGCAGTGCTCAGTGTTCCGCTTTACGAACCTCAGAAACTTATCTGGCTTGCGGCTTACCCGATCATCTACAGCGAAATGTCCGGAATAGGATATGGTAAAATATTCCTTAGGTCAGTATGGATCATACCCTTTCTCGCCCTGATAGCAGTATTTAACCCTATCCTTGACAAGGAGGTCGCATTTCATGTCGGCGGTGTATCAGTAAGCCGAGGTTGGGTGAGTTTTCTTTCCATACTGCTTCGAGGTCTCCTTTCTCTCCAAGGCGTGGTGCTGATGGTCATGTCGGTTGGTTTCCTTGAACTGTTCAACTCACTACGTCGATTGTATTTTCCGTCGGTTCTATGTTCCCAGCTCCTGCTTACCTACCGTTATCTCTCCCTGATTCTTGAAGAAGCCATATCAATGCGCCGAGCACGTGCATCTCGCGGCTATGGCCGCACTTCTTATCCGATAAAGATGTGGGGAAGATTTATCGGTCAGTTGTTGATCAGGAGTTCCCGTCGAGCTGTAAGAATCCATCGGGCTATGAAAGCGAGGGGTTTCGATGGTACGTTGCCCACGGGAAAGACGAGAGGATGGTGCAGATCCGACTGGTGTCTTTTATTAAGCTGGGGATCCTTGATCGCCGTATTAAGATTCGTTGATTTCTCCTCAATAATAATGTTATTCCAAAAATGAGTCATCATTTCATAAGATACGATAAAGTCAGATACAGATATCCCGATGGTACGGAAGCATTGAAAGGGATATCATTCGAAATCCGGCATGGAGAGAGGGTAGCCCTTCTTGGACTGAACGGGTCAGGAAAATCCACACTGCTTCTATTGACCGATGCGTTGCTTTTTCCGACAGAGGGGGAGGTGAATGTAGGAGATATTCCTGTCACCGAGAAGACCGCCTCCTCGATTCATCGCAGCGTTGGATTCGTATTCCAGAATCCCGATGATATGCTTTTCATGCCCACGCTATATGACGATGTTGCTTTCGGACCGCGCAATATGGGGCTTCCTCAAGAGGAGGTCAGGCGGCGTGTTGAGAAGTCTTTGAGGGAAGTCGGGCTTGAAGAGGTCAGCTCCAAGGCTTCCTACCAGCTGTCGGGTGGTCAGCGCAGGAGCGCGGCCATAGCGTGCGTCACTGCTATGGAGCCCGACATCATGATTCTTGACGAACCATCTGCCAATCTTGATGCAAGGGCGAGAAGGAACCTGATAGATTTGCTCAAAAGTTTCAGTCATACCATTGTCCTTGCAACTCACGATCTTGAAATGGCCCGGGAACTATGCGGGCGCGGGATTGTTCTTAAAGAAGGGGAGGTGATTGCCGACGATTCGATCGAGAGATTGTTTAGCGACAGTGAACTACTGAGAGGCTCGGGAATAGGAGTTTAATAAATATTTAAGAAATGAATAAGATATTTTACTGTTTGGCGTGTATTTTATTTTTAGCCTCTTGCTCTTCAGGCCGTAAAGGAGAGGAGAGCGACAGTATGGCTGAAAGTCAGGAGAGTGATTCCGGATATGTGCTCGGGAAGAGTGAGGAGGAGCTTATATCGGCTACTATCAAACCCATAAGACATCAGGATCCCCGGGCCGGGGAAAACGAGGTCAGGGAGGCGGAAGTCGGTGATGACGGAAAAGTGAAAACTCTTCCCTCGAACGGACGACCAACCCTTCTTGATTTCACCGCAACGTGGTGTCCTCCTTGCCGGATGATGAAGCCTGTGTTTAAAGATCTGGAGGATACATACGATGACCGCATGAATTTCGTTACAATAGATATAGATGTCAATCCGGCGCTTGCAACGCTATACAATATTTCGGCTGTCCCGACTTTCATTTTCCTTGATTCATCCGGAAAGAAAGTGAAGGTGGTGGAAGGCGCGGTAGGACAGGACGTTCTTGAAAACCAGATCAACCGTATGATCACAAGATAAACTTAATGAGCTCACGAAATAAAATATCAGCCTTACTTCTGGCGGGAGCAGCGATGCTGACCATACCATTTTCCTCTTTTTCCGAGACTGTTTCGCAAAAGGAGGCAAGCAGAGTGGCCCAGACTTTTTTCAATACCCTTTACGGAGAGGTAACAGCTCCGGCTAAGTTGATTTGGAACGGTAAACAGCTCACAACCGACCGACTTTTCTCTCCCTTTTACGTATATAACTCTCCTAAAGGAGGCTTCGTGATGGTCTCGGCCGAGAATAAGGCTTATCCTATTCTTGCTTACAGCCGCAGCGAGACTTTCAACCGGGAGCGTCTGGGAGAAGAGGAGAATGACCTTCTTAAGGAGTATGCCCGTCAGATAGAGCTTATCCGTTATGACAGCAGGATACCCACTTCTGCACTTCACGCATGGCAGAACCTACCGCAATATCTCGACAGAATTGTGGTGAATCCCTATGCCACCTCGGAATTCAACAATCTGTCGGAGGAAGGGAAGGAAAGGCTGGAACGTATCGACCGCCGTAACGGCTGGGTCGCCATGCCCGCAGCCGTGGAGTTTTCAATATATGATCCCTCCCTTTATCGCGACATTACTCTTGATGATCTGCTTGAAGAGCGGGATGAAGAGGAAATACCATTCTCTTTTTATGAGGATTTCATTGCTGCAATAAGGGCCGAGAATTATACCCGGGAGGCGGCCTTGGAGGAACTGATATCCCCGTCGAGACCTGTAGTGACATCTTTGGGAGGCGCTCATTTCACAATCCTGTTTCCGGAACCGGTGAGAATGTTGCGGGTCTATGGCCTGAATGGTGCTCTCGGGACTGAGAAATATTTTCGCGATACACAGACCGTAAATGTTGATCTCTCAGCCCTTGCTCCCGGCTTTTATGCAGGTCTGGTATTGGGAGAGAGTGGAAAAATATATGGATTTAAGTTATACAGATAAAGTAAATGGGAAGAATTTCTAAATCAAAGACCTTGGCATGGGCCGCGCTCATTCTGTGCATAGCTCTTCTTGTTATCTCGATGGCTGTTCCTGGCCTCAAAACGGAATGGTGGCAGCTTTTCGATGTATTCTTTCTCTTCATGACGGTCTTTTCACATCTAGCGGCTATCTATCTTGAGAAGATGAGCAAGCCGGCTTCACAGATGCTCGACCGCATGGCGCTTATTTTCGGTATTCTCGCTATAATTTCCTTTATCGCAGTGTTTATTATTGATCTCTAATCTTCCGTAAAAACAATGCCTATTAACAAAAATACAAAAGAGCGGCTCATTTGAGTCGCTCTTCTTATTCGAGAGGTATTCAAAATTAGCAGGGGAGAGCTGCGTTTGTTTTGTGAACAGCTTCTGCGCTCTTCTTGAAGAGTGCTTTCTCCTCCTCATTAAGATCGATTTCAAGGATCTTCTTGATACCACCTTTACCAAGAACGCAGGGAACGCCGATGCAAAGGTCTTTTTCACCATACTCGCCGTCAAGGAGGGCGGAGCAAGGAATGATGGCATCCTGATCGTGGATCACTGCCTCTACAACTTCTGCGGTAGCCGCACCGGGTGCATACCAGGCGGAAGTTCCGAGAAGTTTAGTCAGGGTAGCACCACCAACCATAGTGTCCGCGGCCACTTTATCAAGCTCTTCGGCAGAGAGGAAGTTTGTCACGGGAATACCGCGCAGAGTAGCGAAACGCTTCATCGGAATCATGGTTGTATCTCCATGACCGCCGATAACGAAACCTTCGATCTCGTTGGGGTTTGCGTTGAGAGCCTTGCTGAGATAGTATTTGAAACGACTGCTGTCAAGAGCTCCTCCCATACCGATGATACGGTTCTTGGGGAGACCGGAAACCTTATGGATAAGGTAAGTCATAGTGTCCATTGGGTTGGAGACACAAACTATCACGGCATTGGGGCTGTATTTGAGCACACTCTCAGTCACCTGCTTAACAATACCTGCATTAACGCCGATCAGTTCCTCGCGGGTCATACCGGGCTTACGGGGAATACCGGAAGTGATGACTACTACATCGCTGTCGGCCGTAGCGGCATAATCATTGGTAACGCCTGAGATACGAGTGTTCATGTCAAGAAGGTTCGCAGTCTGCATCATATCCATGGCCTTACCCTCGGATACACCCTCTTTGATATCTATCATTACTACTTCATCAGCTACTTCACGAAGAGCCATTACATTGGCAGCGGTTGCGCCGACATTACCGGCGCCTACAACTGTTACTTTAGACATAACTATTTATTTTATAAGTTTTTATGGTTATATACTCTTTTCTGGTTTAAGATGAGGGAAGAGCGCTTCATTTTCCATTGCAAATATAAGGAAATATTTCTTTAATGCAAACGGATTTCACTGTTTTTTCAAGCGAACTCACTTTTTAGAGCGAGATAACAGCTTTCTTTACTATAACAAATCCGGGAGGTCAAAGTTTGAGTTCACCTTTCCCC
>JAIDPP010000127.1 GCA_029062725.1 Muribaculaceae bacterium
TTCCTATTCCGCAGAAGCAGACCAGCGACAGAAGGACCCATTTCCATTTGTGACGCAGCCGGCGGATGTAATCGCCGAATGTGATCTCATCCTTCCCTCTCTCCGTTTTCAAATTGTTTTTTGTTTCTTCCATATCTTTCACGCCGTAAAGGCTCGTGCAGATCGGCACGCGTCAGCCGAAACACACCTTTACCATATAAAAAGACGTTTTTTTTCTTGTTTTATTGCATCCCCGGCCCTTGGCGCCGGATGCCGTTTTTATTTTTTCACAAATACTCCGATGGTGGTCACGGCCGAGGTCAGAAGCGACGCCACCGATATCCAGAACCCTACGCTAAGGGCGTTGTTACCGTTGACGGTCGAATTGCGCTTCTGCATCTCGTTAGGCTCCACATAGACCACATCACCCTGCTGAAGATAATAGACCGGCGACTTCGCCATCTCGGAGGCGTTGGTGAGGTCAACCTTGTAGGTATGCAGCTTCCCCTCCTCCTTGCGTATCACCTTGACATTCTCGCGCTGACCGGTGACATTGAGGTCGCCTGCCAGGGAGAGGGCTTCGAGAAGGGTGATCTCATCCTTGTTGAGATCGTAGCGGCCCGGATTCTTCACATCCCCGAGAATATCTACTCCGGAGCTGAGGAAATCCACCACCACCGTCGGATCCTTCACCAGGTTACGGCCCATAAGCTCACCCTTGATGTAGCCCTCGAGTTCGCTGCGGCTCATACCCTCGATATGAAGTTTTCCCAACACCGGAAAATCTATGTCGCCTTTCGGGCTCACCGTATAGGTCGCTATCCCTTCGCCGGCAGCCCCGGTATAGGTCCGCAGCTGCACGTTGTCGTTCCTCGTCTGGCTTGAGGTCCCGATACGGCTGGAATAGACCGGAAGGTTGAAAAGATCGGAGATCGCCGGGTCTTTTGACTTGACTACGATCGAGAGCTTGTCGCCCGGACGGACTATGATCGGCTTCACGGCCGCCATCTCTATGATGGCATTGGTATCTGTATCCTGGAAATAGGCTATCTTCTCCGGAGTTCTGCATCCGGTAAGAGCCACGGAAAGGAGAACCAGTCCGATTATTCCATGAAAGTTGGATTTCTTCATATCTTGTTGCGTAATTTCCTAAGTAAGTTTATTCAGTCGAGCCAGGCTCAATCATATAATTTCTTCCCTATTCTTCTCTCCCTTTTCCTTATACCGCCCGTGAGGCCGATATTGATGAGAGTCCATATCGCGATGTCGGCAAGAAGGATCCAGGTAGGCTGCATGCATGAGGAGAGCAGGAGATTGCTTACGATCAGAACCGCATCGCAGAGCAGGATCACTATCAGCGCCGTGCTTTGCCGCATCCCTAAGGCTAATAGCTTGTGATGGATATGACCTTTGTCGGGAAGGAACGGGTTTCTACCTTTTCTGACCCGGTGGAGGAACACCCTGACCACATCGAAACAGGGGATGATCAGCGGCGCAACCGCCAGGACGAACACGTTGCGGTGATGCTCGCCCCCGTAGGCCGGAAGGTCGGCAACGCTCACTGTGAGATAGACAAGGAGGAGGCCGATCGTCAGCGACCCGGTATCGCCCATGAAGATCTTGGTATGCTTCGAGGCTTTGCCGAATACGTTGAAAAAGAAAAATGGAATAAGGGTCCCCAGAGCTGCCCCGGAGATCATCAGTTCTACATATTGCCCCGAATTATAGAAAAGCCATGAATACCATGCGAACCCCACGATGCTCAGCCCCGAGGCCAGTCCGTCGATGCCGTCGATGAGGTTGATGGCGTTCAGCACGTAAATGACAAGGAAGATGGTCAGCAACCCTCCCGCCCATTCAGGCACCATCCCGATCCAGAGAAAACCGAAAAGGTCGTTGATCACCAGACCCGACACTACAAGCAGGATACCCGCGATAATCTGGAATAGGAATTTCGCGCGGTAACGGACCCCGACAAGATCGTCGGCGATCCCGAGAAGATATATTATAAGGAGTGAGGATGTAAGGAAGAGTAGCTGCACGCCGGCCCGGGAGAAGACCTCTCCCACCGCCGCGTCAGTAAAACGCAGGTTGAACCCTACAACCAGGCAGATCGCTATCCCGAGGGAGGGAAGGAAGGAGATACCGCCCAAACGCGGAACAACCCCGGTGTGGACCTTGCGCTCGTCGGCAACATCATAGAGCTTGCATCTGTAAGCGATCACAAGGATGCTTGGTATGATCCAAACCCCTAAGAGCACTGCTAATCCGATTGTTATTATGTAGTTTATAATCCAGTAGTCCATAACGTTGCGTCATGTTGAAAGGTCGTATCCGGAGCCGGGGCTCCCGGCCTTTTTCGGCCTCGTTCCGATGTTGTCGAAAGCTGCCATCCTTCAGGATACACAACTTCATTATGCAAAATTACTATTATTTCGGATATGAATCAAATTATAAGGCTTAATTTTTGAAATTTATTTAGGCTCCATCTACTAAAATTTCTTAATGCCAGGGTCGCAGATGTGCCTCGGATATCGCTTTGCAGATTCAGGAGCATAGCGGGCTATGTGACTGAATCAAAAAGCGATAG
>JAIDPP010000128.1 GCA_029062725.1 Muribaculaceae bacterium
TATTATATTCCTCTACGTATCGTGGGCTAGGATATGTGTATAATAGACAGCCCATCCATAGTGCGTCATGGTTTCCCCACTGTATGTCGTAAGAGCCGTATGTGCCGAGCATATCCATAATCTGGTGAGCGCCGGGGCCGCGGTCATAGATATCGCCTAAGATATGGAGCTGATCGATACTGAGCTTCTGGATCACGCGGCACATCGCCACTATGAAAGCGTCGGCCTGACCGGTGGAGATAATGGTCTCGATGATGCGTGTGAAATAGGCCTGCTTGTCGTCATCGGAAGGGGATTCGTGCAGGAGTTCCTCAATAATGTATGAGAATTCCTTAGGAAGCGCCTTTCGCACCTTAGAGCGGGTATATTTCGACGACACCGACTGGCAGACCTTTATCAGCTGATGGAGCGTGACGACGTAGAATCCGTCGAGGTCGCTCTCCGTTGCGCGTATCAGTTGCAGTTTACGTTCTGGATAGTAGATGAGTGAGCATAGCTGTCGGATATCGTTTTCACGCAGGGAGGTGCCGAAGGCTTCGGTCACTTTCCGCTTGATATTTCCGGAGGCGTTTCGCAGAATATGGCGGAAAGCCTCATATTCTCCATGCAGATCGGCCACAAAATGCTCCGTCCCCTTGGGAAGATTGAGGATTGCTTCGAGATTGATTATCTCCGTGCTTGCCGCCGAGACATTGGGAAACGACTGGGCGAGGAGTTCCAGGATACGCCGGTCTTTCTCGATCATCTCGGGAGTCAGGTTTTCGGTATCGGTCTTTTCGGTTTTCATAATAGATTCGCTTAAGGTTAGAGTCATATTCCGTTCTTACTCCCCCATACAAAAGTAGTAAAAAAATCGGATAACCCCAACAAACGCATTTTTGTTTGCGCAAGATAATGGTTAGGCTCCTAACTCGGATTGCTTTGAGATCTACAAAATGGAAGGAGAGTATGCTGAATCGCTCGGCATACCCTCCAGTCCAATCTCAGATATTTATTAACTTACCCTAATTTTGTTTCTTCTTTTACTCCCTAAACACTATTTTCTTAAAAAGAGTTTTGAGGCAGCTCCCTTTTTTCATCCTTTCCGGAAGTTTTAACTAAACGGAATTAAAATTCAACTTTTGATAAATTATAATTCACCGTATCGCAAAGCCGAATTAACCGAAAAGACGTTATAAATATTGAATAAACTGAAAAGATATGAAATATACCCCGGAAAACATCACCTCTCTCGAACCTGATGATATCTTCGTATTCGGCAGCAACCTCGCAGGCAATCATGCCGGGGGAGCGGCGCGCGTGGCGCGTAAGAATTTCGGCGCCGTAATGGGGCAGGGGGAAGGGCTTCAGGGACAGTCTTACGCCATACCCACAATGCAGGGAGGCGTGGAGACCATCAAACCCTACGTTGACCGCTTTATCGATGTTGCCCGTGAATGTGACCAGAACACCTTCTACGTTACGCGCATCGGCTGCGGGATCGCCGGATTCACCGACGAGGAAATCGCCCCTCTTTTTGACGAAGCCCTCGATCTCTATAATGTCAGGCTGCCCAAATCCTTTGCAGACATTATCCTCCGAAACCGCGCCTTGAAGGAGCAGGAAGATAAGAAAGAGGAGAATGATAGATGATCTGTCAGCACTGCACTATCTTGTTGCCCCGCACCTCCAGCCGATGGGCTCCTTTAAGATGTTCCATCAGGATTCTTTCCTCTATCTCATGCACCCGGTAGGCCGCCGAGACAGGGTAGCGGTTAAAGAAAGGGTCGTCATGAAGATATAGCGATATCGTCCTCACTTCCGGAGATAAAAGGACATGGCGATGATAATCCAGAATCTTCGGCATAACCCGTGGAAGTACCTTGAGCCCAGTCCGGCCGTCATGGAAGCGGATAGCGGCTATCACGTGCCAGGCCCTTTTCCCGTCGCTCACCTTCGCTTTCTCGTCGGCGGTGAGACGCCGGCTGACGGTGATGCCGCGGCCGTGCATGCGGTTGATGCTCTTCATCATCCCCTTGAATATCTCGCCGTGAGGCGCCGTGTCGGCCAGGCCGTTATACATGATGAAATAATGGATCATTTCATGTATCACGACATCCTCCAGCTCATGCTCCGGGATATCGTGGCGCGTCGATATGCGCAGTTCGAAGTCGAAATGCTCCCTGCGGGCGCCCGGAAGCGTGCGGACCTTTGCCACACACATCCCCAGAAATGAGGTCGCATCCGACATACGCACCGGAATATCCGGCAGCCTGCCGCCGAAAATCTCTTGGTTGAAACGCGCTAATCTATCCTCAATGAATTTTTTTGTGGCTATCATTCAGTTAACACTTTAGACTTCAAAGATAGTCAAAATTTGCGAAACCATCCATATTCTTAAGCGCTGAACCCTATCGGAAAGGGGATTGTTATTCATATATACGGATGAACCGTACAAACAACAAAATTATAGAAACCAGATGATAAGACTGAATGTATCAATGATTGCCGAGACAAGCGAGAAAGCGCGGAAGCTTGTCGAGGCCGCCGTCGAACTCGTAGCATTTTCCCTCCGCGACAAGGGATGTATCAGCTACGACCTCTATCAATCGCGCACAAACGATGACCGCTACATGATCGTGGAGACATGGGAAAGCGCCGAGGACCTCAAGGCTCACGGCGAGACCGATCATTACAAGCGTCTCTCCCCCATGCTGCATGAGAACGCCGACGTAACGGTAGAAAAATTTGAATTCTAAACACGCTTTAATTATTTCAGGACTCCCTGTCCGGTCTAAAAAAACCGGCAGGGAGTCCCTTTTTTATCCTATTAAGCCCTTAAAATTTGGCAATGAGCGAGATTTCTTGTTATTTTGCAGTCTGAAATGATCATCAGTCGGTTGAAGATAGTCAACACTATCCTCGCTCGACATCATGAAACTTCAAAAATAGAACATGAAAAAGGTTTTGTTACTCGGTTCCGGCGCCCTCAAGATCGGGCAGGCGGGCGAATTCGACTACTCCGGTTCCCAGGCTCTCAAGGCCCTGCGTGAGGAGGGGATCCAGACAGTGCTCATCAATCCAAATATCGCCACTATCCAGACCTCGGAGGGAGTGGCCGATCAGGTCTATTTCCTCCCCATCACCACCCATTTCGTGGAGGAGGTGATCAAGAAGGAACGTCCCGACGGCATCCTGCTCGCGTTCGGCGGTCAGACAGCCCTCAACTGCGGTACGGAACTTTATCTCAACGGGACTCTTGAGAAATATGGCGTGAAGGTGCTCGGCACATCGGTGGAAGCTATTATGATCACCGAGGACCGGGACCTTTTTGTAAAGAAGCTCAACGAAATAGACGCAAAGACACCGGTTTCGGAGGCTGTGGAGGCCCTCGACGACGCTATACGGGTGGCGCGCCGTATCGGTTTCCCGGTAATGGTCCGCTCGGCCTACGCATTGGGCGGCCTCGGCTCCGGTATCTGCAATAACGAAGAGGAATTCATCAGGCATTGCGAAAGCGCACTCGCCTATTCCAAACAGATCCTTGTGGAGGAGAGTCTCAAGGGATGGAAAGAGATCGAGTTCGAAGTGATCCGTGACGCCAACGACCATTGCTTCACGGTAGTGCCGATGGAGAACTTCGACCCACTCGGCATCCATACGGGCGAATCTATCGTTGTGGCCCCTATAGTGTCGCTTACCAAAGAACAGATCAGCAAGCTCGAGGAGATCGCGCGTCAGGTGGTGCGCCATATCGGAATCGTCGGGGAATGTAACATCCAATATGCCTTCAACGCCGAGACCAACGACTACCGTATCATCGAGATCAACGCGCGTCTCAGTCGCTCGTCGGCCTTAGCGTCCAAAGCATCGGGCTACCCTCTCGCCTTCGTAGCCGCCAAGCTCGCGTTAGGCTATACGCTCGATCAGATCGGGGAGATGGGCACTCCCAATTCCGCATACGTGGCTCCCTCTGTGGATTATATGATCGTCAAGATTCCACGCTGGGATCTCTCGAAATTCGTGGGGGTTGACCGCGAGATCGGCTCTTCGATGAAATCCGTGGGGGAGATCATGTCGATAGGCAAATCCTTCGAGGAGATCATCCAGAAGGGTCTGCGCATGATCGGCCAGGGCATGCATGGTTTTGTAGGGAACAGCGACATTCACTTCGATGACCTCGACAGCGTACTTTCCCATCCCACGGACATGCGTATCTTCGCCATCGCCCAGGCTCTTGAGGAGGGCTATAGCGTAGAGCGTATAGAGGAGCTTACGAAGATTGACAAATGGTTTATCGAGCGACTGGCCAACATCGTGAGGTTCAAGGGCGTCCTCGAGACATACGACCATATCGAGGATCTTCCGGAGGATGTGCTTCGGGAGGCGAAGCGTCTCGGTTTCTCAGATTTCCAGATCGCCAGGTTCGTGGAGAATCCCAAAGGGAACATGGAGGCGGATATCCTGCGCGTCCGCACCCACCGCAAGAAACTCGGCATCACTCCCGCTATCCGTCGTATCAACACGGTGGCCTCAGAATATCCCGAACTCACCAACTATCTTTACGCCACCTACGGCTCCCGCGAGAACTCGATCAACTACGATATGATCGGCAACAACAACATAGTGACCCTCGGATCGGGCGCCTACCGCATCGGATCGTCGGTAGAGTTCGACTGGTGTTCGGTCAATGCCGCCAACACCTGCCGCAAGTTAGGCTACAAGTCGGTGATGATCAATTACAACCCGGAGACCGTCTCCACGGACTATGACATGTGTGACCGTCTCTACTTCGACGAGCTGAGCTTCGAGCGCGTGATGGATATCCTCGACCTCGAGACTCCGCGCGGCGTGATCGTCAGTGTGGGAGGTCAGATTCCCAACAACCTCGCCATGAAGCTTTACCGCCAGAACGTACCCGTGCTCGGCACATCTCCCGTCTCCATCGACCGCGCCGAGAACCGGCATAAGTTCTCTGCCATGCTCGATCAGCTCGGCATCGACCAGCCGCGTTGGAAGGAGCTGACCACTACCGAGGAGATCGACGGCTTTATACGCGAGGTAGGTTTCCCGGTACTTGTTCGTCCCTCCTACGTGCTTTCGGGCGCCGCCATGAACGTCTGCTACGACTACGACCAGCTCCACCGTTTCCTTTCGCAGGCCGCGAAAGTGTCGAAAGAATTTCCGGTGGTGGTCTCCGAATTCATGCAGAACGCCAAGGAGATCGAGTTTGACGCCGTAGCGCGAAACGGCGAGATCATGGAATATGCCATATCGGAGCATGTGGAATTTGCCGGTGTACATTCCGGTGACGCCACACTCGTCTTCCCGGCGCAGAAGATCTACATGGCCACGGCGCGACGCATCAAGCGCATCAGCGCGCAGATCGCCAGAGAGCTTAATATCTCCGGGCCTTTCAACATTCAGTATCTCGCCAAAGATAACTATGTGAAGGTGATCGAGTGTAACCTCCGCGCCTCGCGCAGTTTCCCCTTCGTATCCAAGGTGCTTAAAAAGAACTTTATCGAGACAGCCACACGCATCATGCTGGGCGAGAAGGTGGAAAAGGAAGACACCTCCACTTTCGATATCGACTACATCGGCGTGAAGGCCTCGCAGTTCTCTTTCGCCCGTCTTCACAAGGCCGATCCCGTGTTAGGTGTGGATATGTCATCGACCGGCGAGGTGGGATGTCTCGGAAAGGACTTCGATGAGGCTCTGCTCAATGCTATGATCTCGGTAGGGCATCATGTGCCTAAGAAGGCTGTGCTGGTCAGCTCGGGGGATGTGCGCGGAAAGGTGGATATGCTTGAGGCATGCCGTCTGCTTGCCGAAAACGGCTATCCTATCTATGCCACAGCCGGGACGGCTGCTTTCCTGCATGAGAACGGTATCGACGCCGTGGCCGCACATTGGCCCGATGAGGAGGGAAAAGGTGTCAACGTTGAGGAACTGATCGCCGACCATAAGGTTGACTTAGTGATCAATATCCCCAAGAACCATACGCGTCGCGAACTTACCAACGGCTATCGTATCCGCCGCTGGGCCATCGACCACAACGTGCCGCTGCTCACCAACGCACGTCTTGCAAGCGCTTTCGTAAAGGCCTTCATCAACAAGGGGATGGAGCAGATCGGTATCACTCCGTGGAAGGAATATTGATTCCGGCTTCCGGAAGGTGTAAATATTGAACTTGCAGGCATGTAAACTGTAAGCTTGCTTAAGATTATAAGCGGCTCCGACCATTCTGAAAAGGTCGGAGCCGTTGTCTCATACTTCCGCGGCATCTCACGCAACGGCATAAGAAATTTTAATGGATGGAGTCTTACTCCACTAACCGATGGAAGAGTTCGCGGAATTTATTCTCAAGAACTGCTTCGGCTTCGGCACGGGTAGGGGGAGCGGACACCGGGATTATTCCGGGATGAGAGGGTGAGGTGCTGATGCATGCGCTCTTCACGGCGGCCATCCAGCGGTAACGTTCCTCTACGGGGAGGTCGCGGGCCGGGACGTCATTGCGTTCGAATAAGCTCAGCTGACGGCTTAGCGTGAGGAGATCCGGATGGCGGAACATGGCTTGCATACGCGCGGGATCAAGATGGATCCGCGTCTGAAGCCAGCGGTAGCGTTTCGACATCATCATCAGACCCACATTCACAAATTCCTCCCGTTCGATATCCGCAACGTAACGCAACAGACAGTATTCGTAGATTATCTTCTCCTCCATATTCATTTAAGTCGGTTGATTATCACCTCCATAGTCATTCGGGTATCTTATTGGCTTCTGCTTTCATTTCAGCAGTTCGCGTTGGCGGATGGCCTCCTGAGTGAAAATTTGGCTTTCGGCGAGGCGCCGGGTCAGAAATCTCCGATAGCCTTCGCGTCGTTCTGCCGGAGTCAGGGAGCCGTCCTCCTCTTCAAGCCATTCCTCAGGAATGAGATCAACTATCTTGCTGAGGGTCCTTGGAGTTATGGCCTGACGCATCAGGGAATTTGCTTCCTCCAGACGTGAGGCGGCGGGAAGCAGGGCATGGCGGCTGATGTAGGGGAAAGGATCAAGGGCGGCTGTCCCGGGATCTTTCCATGAATGGTGGAAATAGAGGGAGGCACCGTGGTCGATAAGCCATAGCTCGTTGTGCCATACCATCATATTGGGGTTGAGACGGGTGCGGTCAACGTTAGTCAGGAAAGCGTCAAGCCATACTATCTTCGAGGCAGTGAGAGGATCGACGTTGTTCACGGCGGGATCGAATGTGAAAGCGCCGTCAAGAAAATGAAGGCCTAAATTCATCCCTTCCGACTTACGCAACAGTTCCTGCACTTCTTCGTCCGGTTCCGTGATGCCGAATGTGGAATCGAGGTCAAGGAAAACCAATTCAGGTGTCTTGAATTTAAAGCTCCTGGCTACCATTCCGCCAATCAGTTCGGAGATGAGGGCTTTTTTCCCATGTCCTGCACCCCGCATCTTTACAACATATCTGAAACCATCGTCGGCCTCACCGAGAAGGGGGAGGGAACCTCCCTCCCGCATCGGCAATATATATCGTGTAAGTTCTTCCTTTCGTATTTCCATGTTGCAATCCTTTCAGGCTTTCTGTAAATTCCCTTTTATCTTCTAACGCCGGGGTAAAACTTTTGTTTTTAAGGAATCCCGATCGATTTTCAATCAAGAGGATTCAGGTGGCGAAATAAGGAGTGTATCGGGATTCTCCTGTAAAGTATTCAGGAAGAGGATATAATCCCCGATTCTATCGGCTTGGCTATATATCCTTCCTGATCATAACAACGTCGGTAACGGCGAATCAGGGAAATGAGGTGCCCGAGGGAGGGGTCATCGGAGACGACATTGAGCGTGTAGGCATACTGTTTGAGATAACGTTGCCGGGTTCCGTTGGCAAGACGCGCCTCAATGTCGGGAGGAATCAAATATCCAAGAATCCTACGGCCATCCCTAAGCCTGGATTCAAATTCTGTCTGGAATATCCGGATACCCTCCAGATCGAAATCGCCGAAATGGAAGTAGGGGTTATTAATTGTTTTTAACCATTCCACGAGATCGTTCGACTGAGGATACCTTGCCACAAAGAGCAGGGGAGGACAGTCATCCCCTACACCGGAAAACCTCTCCCCGGGGTGCGTCTCTTCATAGACCCGCAGACAGGCCCGGAAGAGATCACGCTGAAGGGCAACCTTGCGGAAATTCTCCATATTCTCCACACCCACCACTACCGTCTCCTCCGGGATAGAAAAGTTCTTCCAATCGCAGATGAAGAGAAAAGTTCCATCCATGGGGTTTATTACAATCTCCTTGTCATCGAGGCGCCCGGAGACTGGATGAAAACTATTTACGGCAAACCCGGGACATGCCCGTGCTTTAATTGATTTGGAATCGCCTGAATCGGCAGCGATATCGCTGCGGGCTGACTCCGAACCCAATAGTTCCAAAGCACGGTAGGGGTCGCGCAGCAGAGCGTTATGACGCTCCATATAGTCAAGGAATATGGCGCGGTCCTTAAGTCGATAGCTCTTGCGCGAACCGGAATAAACTCGGAGCAACACCCCCTCCTGCACAAGAGTATCGACCCATTCCCCCTTCATTTCACTTGAGGGGATTGAAGCCCCCTCAAGCAGTCCGATAATTCTTCGGATAAGTTTTTCCGTTACCTTCATAGCGGGTCGGAATATCCGGGTCCTGAATCATCCTTCACCCCCTGCCGGATATTAAGAATGGGGTGTACTGTAGTATTGGTTCTTTTATCTTTGGTGAGCATATATATCCAGCGATATGACAATGGGCTATGCACTTTAGGCGAGGAATTGGCGATATAGATACCACGCGCATTGGCAAACTCCACAATTCCCTTGATATTCTCCTCGGCGAGTTTGCCGATCTCATCCATCATGCAATGCAGAGCGAAAGGTCCCGACTTCTTCCCGATACGCGTCTTGAACACATTGATCAGTAGGATATTAATGATAGCCTTCACCAAAATATCCGTTCCATCAGAGCCGATATTGCGTATATTGTCGATCCATCCGGTGGAATTGTCGTTTTCCTCCACATTTAGTTTCAGGGAGAAATTATCCGTGAGGCGGACCTCATCAATCTCCTTGTTATCCTCAAGAATCTTGGAAAGACGCCTGAGCCATTCCACAGCTTCAAGATTTGCCCGGTCTTTCTCCTCAAAAGAGAAAAGATTTGCCTCACCGATCTCGAGTCCGTGCCGACTCCAGAAATCATGAATATTCCGCAGAGTGGTAATGATGGGATTCTCGCTCTTGTCAAGACGCAACTCTATGCGTCGTATCACACCTGCAAATGATTTCCTGGCGAAGTCGGTATTCACCTCATTCACCACTTTGCGAATTTCCGTCTCCCGCTCCGCCAGAGTGGAATATTCGCGCGATATAAGACCCAGCACATTGATGTATAATCCGTTGGATGTGGTCTGGAAATCCTGAATCTTATTGTTCTCGACAAATTCCCTTACACTCTCGGCATACCGGATATAGTCAGAGTCCGTTTTGAACTCGGTCGGGAAATTGAAAGGCACAGGTTGTTTGAATTGATCATGGAAGGTCACAACATGTTTTTTTAGTTTCTCGATACCGGTATGCACCCTGTCGGTGTAGTCGCGTATATCCCGGATTATATTCCGGCAAGGTTCGGATGTGGTGAGCGGAGGAATCTCGTTAAGGAAGGCTGGACATGAAGGTTTCTTAAAGAAATCCTCAGCTGTCACTATATCCTCATGAAGGCTTTCGATAGCGGTTTTCAAGGAATCTCTGACAGTATGACATTCATCAATCTCGCGGGAGATTTTCGAGGTTTTCCCACGATATTTCTCCTCCATTTCCGTTTTCTTTATCCGTAGAGAGTCGCGTCGAGCCTTGAAATCTCCTATCCGGTCGATATATTCCTCCTTCTCCTTGCGGTAAACGGCGATCACCGATTGATTCCTCTCTATTTCAGCCAGCATACTTTCAGTGGCGGATAGTTTAGTGCGCCATTCCTGAAGTATTTCCGTATCGACTCCCTCTTTCTTAAGCGCTTCGGTTTTGGAGGCGGTCAGTTTGAGGATCTCTTCCTCGGTCTGACGTTCATGAGCGTTTATAGTATCTTTAAGATGGCGGTTCAGTTCCCAGGTATTATCACGAAGACTATCCTCTTTCTCCCTGCGTCTTTTCTCTGAAGCTTTTTTATCGTTTTTCCACTTATGGCGGATGGACTCGACTTCCAGCTGCGCGGCTTTCTGTTCTTTCTCGAGGTCTTCCTTCTCCTTTTCCAGTTTAAGAAGCGTCTTGCCCATCTCCTCCTTGGCCTTACGCAACAGATTGTTGAGATCATCGGTGGCGCGGTTGCGTCGTTGGGGTAAAGTCATCAATCGGCCTCTGACACCCTCCTTCTCTTTCTTGACCTCGTTAAAATCGGCCATCCTGCGTGTCTTGCTCTTGGCAATCTCCCGATCCTTATCAGAGATAAGCTCATTAAGTATCTCTCTCTTCTTTTGCAGCTTATGATTCAGCTCATCGAGATTCAGCCTGATTTCATTCGGGGTCCGTACATTTGGTGTGAGTCCGGAAAGGTCGATATTTACTCCGAAGAAAGAGGATGCGGAAGCGGAAGCGGCATCCAGCGAAGGGGATAACTGGGTATTATAGAGCACAGTTTTCTCATTCGCAACCCGTCCGATGGTTTCTATCCAACCCTCCACATTCGCGTCGAGCCATTCGATCAGCGAACCTTTGGATTTAAGCAACAGCTCGTTCTCCTCATCAATTACCGTTTTGAGCATCTCGGTGGTTTTCCGAGCCTCCGAGATATCGTCGCGACGCTCCTCCTCGATTCTTAGGCGGTCGTTCTCAATGGCGTTGGAGATGGCTTCGAGTCGGTGGGATAGGGTTTCTTCAGTCAATATTAATTCCTTCTCCTCAGAGGCAAGAGATGTAAGCCGATTTTGGAGTTCCTCTGTTTCGCGAAGGTAGAGAGGAGTATGGCGGGTTTCCTGAATACGTAAATCCAAACGGTGGATCTCCTCCGCCATAGCTTCCTTACGCCGTGACACGACATCCTCCTTGCGACGGTAATTCTCATCGAGATTCTCCAGCTCCTTATCTGTCTCCTTCCGTAAGGAGGCGAGTTCATCGTTGAGCTGTTTCAGGTTAGCCGCCATCTTCTCCTGCGTCTCGCGTTTGAATATGAGGAGGCGTCCCTTACTGTCATCGACAAGGCGGTCGAAACGTGCGGCTACATCGCCGGCTTTTTGTTCAAGAAGCAGGATCTGCGCCTGAAGATGTTGGCGGTTACTCTCATAGCGCGGTTTATCCTCGTTTAGCCGCAGCATTTTCGCGATTCCCAGTTCCTCATATTTTTTTCGCGCTTTCTCGGCTATACGGATATTTTCCTCTGCGACTCCCAGATCCATTGTGACCTTGTTCATCTCCTTTTCTCGGGCGGAGGCAAGTGCATCCCTCTTTTCGCCGAGTTTTACGAGTCGGGCGTGGATATCGTTTAATTCCACTTTCAGTCCGGGAAGCCGACGGCGCGCTTCGGGATAAGCGTAGTTCAGGTGTCCGCAAAGTTCGCGGATGAAGGTGCTTTGGGCTATAATTTCCGAGCCCGTTGCAATTATCTCCCGGGCTTTCGTCAGCGTCTCAATCTCCCCTTTCCGGTTAGGTTCGATCCAGAGACGGGTATCATGAAAAATTGCGGAAAGATTCTTGAGCTGTTCGGCAAAGAATCTGAGCCTTACGGCGGGCTCTTCCTCCCCCATCGATCGGATAATGGTGGATTTGATGAAATCGGCGTCAATGCGGTCGTTTAGAAAAACGTTGGTAAGCATCCGGGTAAGGTTGTCGGAGCTTGAAGTGCGCATAAGGTGGTAGCGGTCGTATGAACGCTGGAGTTTTGAATGGGGGTTGCCGAAAATAATGTCGCGGTAGTCGTTATAGCTTGCCACGATATTGCTGATTTCCGTTCCGGATTTTATTACCCGTCGTCTAACCTCCAAAAAATCGCTCGTCACTATTCCGTTCTCATCGATCAGCCAGTCTTTAGAGAAGGGTCCGTCAGCAAATCTATAGACCGCCCTTGCGTTCTGCCGCGAGACAATAACCGAAAAAGGGCGGTCGTCGTCGCGCTCCACTTCATAGACGATGTATGAATTGCTGTGCGGGAGATAGAACTGGTCGAATTTCTTCTGCCCCTGGATGCGTATTCCGAGCCTCGATGGGTCGGCGTTATAGAAGAAGAGGAGCGCGCGCAGAATCGTACTTTTCCCCACTCCCTGTGTGCCGGAGAAATGCGTGTTGCCGTCTATGCGGATTTCCGCATACGGTATATTGGCGCTATTGATAAAAAAGATCTTACTAAGCTGTCTCATCGTCGGATTCTTCAAAAGTTAACATTCCCACAAGTTCTTCAAGATATAGGAAGGCATTTGTGGCCTGATATTCCTCGGCGTCATTGTCAACGGTCTCGATGAATCCCTGTCGCAGAAGCTCGTCGATAAGCCGGGAGGCTATTTCAGAATTGCGGTCCTTGTTGTCGTATAGTCCCGCGGCCTTATCCTTGAGTTCGATATCGGCGTCAATCCCGTGAAGGAGCCGGCTTAGCTTGAATCTGAAACCGGGTCCGAAGGCCGCATCCCAGGCCTTAAGGAAATCAAGCACGTCGATCCAGTGAGAGAACCGTTCAAGTTTACGAGCCAGATCGGTGCGGTTTTCTGAACGTGTCATGTAGAAAAAGCCGTCTCCTTCTGTAAGAATAAGGCCGATACGTTCGAAATATCCGGTATATTCGGGCAGATTGTCCTCAATGTCACGGAACATATCGCGTTGATGGTCTGAAAGACTGTCGCGTGAGATGAAGTTTCCACGGATCAGCCGGTCGTATGTCTGTTTAAGATATTTCATTTCAATGCGGTGATTAGGGGATATGAAAAGTTTCCGGATTCCCTCCATTCACCGGTGAAATAGAGGATATCTACCAGTTTCTGCACTAATTGTGAATAATACTCCAGTCGCTTGCCGACAGACTGCTCCTTCTCGTATGGATAATTCATAACGAAAGAGAAAAGGTCTGTATCCGAAAGGAGGAATTTTGTTCCCAGAGAATCGAGATCCACATAGTCGGCCTCGATAGGTTCGGAATTGAAATCGCCCTCTGATAGTGGAGGAGCGGCCTTTCTGTCGGCTGTCATCGCTTTTGCTATGGTCTTGCGGACTTCCTCCAGAATGGCGGATCCGTCATCGGTGAGGCGCAGATATGCAAGGGATGGCTTCAGCGGAGAGGGGGATAAAGGTTCGAGGAAGATGTCGGTCCTCTCCTCGAGCACCCGGAGGAGGTCGGTAGCGGTTGTCCAGACAAACTGATCCTTGAGCATCTTCACCCGCCGTATCTTCTTCACCATCCGGTCCTGACGGTCGATGCGGTGGAGATACTCGCGGATCACGGCCTGCTGCTCTATGATAGTACGGCTCACTTCATTCAGTTCGATCCTTACAGAGATTATCAGGGTAGAGAGCTGGTCGTCAGGTGCGAAGTGTTCGAAGGTCGAGCTACGGTCGTCGAGCAGTTCCTGCGTATTGTCAACAAGACGGTTTATCTCGCTGATGTTGGTAAGGAATTTCTTGAGGCGTTCTCGCTTGATGATGTAATTGGCCTCCTGCTTGAAAGTGTCGTTTACATTGCGTTTCAGATCGATAACCTTTCGGCTTGACAACTGAGCTATATTGCGTAGATTGCGCTTCACTTTCCGGAGATATTTCACCTGCCGCACGGGATTGTCGCGTTCCAGGAGATAGAAACTGATGTTTTCCTTCAGCAGCTCTACCTGATCGGCCACTGCCGAACCGGTAATGTCCTCATTGGCTAAAAGGACTTCCTCGAAAAACTGTAGATAGGATTCCTCAAGTTCAAGCGAGTCGCCCTCTTCTCGTATCACGCCGTGGTCGATAAGGAAGGATAGGCGTCCGACATCGGTGAATGACAGCGCGTCATCACGGGTGAAATCTATCTCCCGGCGATGGTAGAACATCTCGGCTATCAGGCGTTTGTCCTGATATAGTCTGTTGAGGAGTTCGGTTATGTTTCTGAAGCTTTTCTGTATCATTGGAGACAGCGAGCGGAGAAGAGGATTACTTTTATGACAAAATTAATAAAATATCAGAGATATGGCAAAGAAAAGTCAAGCCGGATCTCGAAAATCGGATAGGATTGATTGCTTTTCCGGTGTCGGGATTGTTATAATAAAAAAGATAAGCTATGGAAATACATGATGAACTCCCTGAAGAGATAAGGGAGAACGCGGCGTTTATGAATATAATGGGGCGTCGGAGTGTGAGAAAATATACTGAAGAGAAGATCAGTGACGATAAACTTTCAGGCTTGCTTCATGCCGCTATGAGTGCCCCGAGCGGAGTGAACAGGCAGCCCTGGGAGTTTGTGGTAGTAAATGACAAGGAACTATTGAAGTCGTTGGCAGCGGCTTTGCCATACGCCAAAATGACCGCAGAGGCTCCGCTGGCTATAGTGGTCTGCGGCAATAAGGAAAGATTCTTAGATGGTATAGACGACACCCTTTGGGAGCAAGATCTCTCGGCTTCCTCAGAGAATATCCTTTTGGCTGCCCATGCCTTAGGATTGGGAGCTGTATGGACCTGCA
>JAIDPP010000129.1 GCA_029062725.1 Muribaculaceae bacterium
CGCCGGCGGCGTAATAGAGCTCCATGCCGATCTTCACGAAAGGTTTCTCCTCTTTGAATTTATCTAAAAATTCCAGCGTCGCCTCCTTAGACGCGAAATCGCAGGCTATTATAACATCTTTTGCGTTCATATTCCTATTTCAGGTTTTACCATGATTCATCAAGTTTCATCAAGATTAATCATGTTTAATCATGCTTTATCATGATGCCTCATGTTTCAACAAGCTTCATCATGTTGAATCTTGATGAAGCTCGTTGATTCTTTATAAATTCTCTATTATCTTCTTGCAGGCATAAGGATCCACTAAATTCGCCGCTCCTACCTCCACAGCCGTCGCTCCGGCCAGCAGCATCTCCTTGACGTCATCGGCAGTAGAGACTCCGCCGCAGCCGATGATCGGCACGCT
Organism: Muribaculaceae bacterium; assembly: GCA_029062725.1. Classification (GTDB taxonomy): domain Bacteria; phylum Bacteroidota; class Bacteroidia; order Bacteroidales; family Muribaculaceae; genus Lepagella. The sequence goes on from JAIDPP010000129.1 coordinate 407, forward strand.
CACCGCATGACTCACTTGCCATACCATCCGCAGTGCCACAGGGAATATGGCGGGCCCGGAGAAGCCACCCATTACATTGGCTATCACCGGTTTGCCGGTCTTCAGGTCGATACGCATCCCTAACATGGTGTTGATAAGGCAGAGACCGTCGGCGCCTGCCCCGACAGCGGCCTTGGCGATCGCCACGATATCCGTCACATTCGGAGTCAGCTTAACGTAGAGAGGCTTCGTGATGACCCTCTTTACCTCCTTCACCACCTCAGCCACGCTCCCGGGCTGTGTGCCGAAACTCATGCCGCCCCCATGCACGTTGGGGCAGCTGACGTTAAGCTCTATGATCTCCACCTGCTCCTCCTTGTCGATCAGACGGCAGCACTCCACATACTCCTCGATCGAGAAGCCACTGATATTGGCGATGATCGGCTTCTTGAAAACCTCCCTCATCTTCGGAAGCTCCTCGCTGATCACCTTGTGGATGCCGGGATTCTGAAGTCCTACCGAATTTATCATACCGGCCTCACATTCCGCCACCCTCGGCAGAGGATTGCCGAAGCGTGGATGAAGCGTAGTGCCCTTGAAGGAGATGGAGCCTAAGATATTGATGTCGTAATATTCAGCCATTCCGTAGCCGAAGCCGAAACAGCCGCTCGCCGGTATCACCGGGTTGTCAAGACCGACACCGCTCAGCACCACGCTCCAGTCGCCGCTCTTCTCTCTTGCTCTCAGTTCGGTTATTTCCATATCAGCTCCTCCTTTCTGAACACAGGTCCATCCTTGCATATCCTTTTGGCGCCATCCTTAGTCTCCAGACTGCAGCATACGCACGCGCCAAATCCGCATCCCATCCTTGATTCAAGACTCACCTCCCCCGGTATCTCCAGCCCTGTGCAGACAGCCCGCAGCATCGGCATCGGGCCGCAGGCGTAGAAATAGTCGGGTTCCTCCGGGAGTATCTTTATCGCGTCGGTCACAAATCCCTTCACCCCTTTGGTTCCATCAACGGTGCAGATTATGACCTCGATTCCTATCTCCCGGAACACATCCTCCATCACAACGTCCGCTGCGGTGTTGAAACCCAGGATTACGGTCGGCGTCACGCCGCGCGCCTGAAGCCTCCGGGCCAGATTTAGCAGCGGTGCGCAACCGATGCCTCCTCCTAAAAGTGCGGGGCGTGACGTTTCGGCCTCCTCGTTGAAGCCATTGCCCAGACCTGTCAGGGTGTTTATTTTTACCCCTTTGTGCATTTCCGACATCGCTTTAGTGCCGGCGCCTACCACATCATAATAGAGCAGCAGACGGTTCTGGTCGTAATCGCTCACCGAGATCGGGCGCCGCAGATACTTCCCCTCGATCCGGAGGTTGACGAACTGTCCCGGGCGGGTCAGTTCCGACATATCCCCCGACAGTTCCATCCGCCACGTCTTGTGGGTCAGCCTGACATTGGATTCTACCGTGTAGATCTTCTCTATATCTCTCATTTATTGTTTAATTTTTCTGGATTCATCAGGATTAGCCAAGCTTCATCAGGATTAATCTTTGAATCAGGCTCTTGGTCAGGGCTCCGTAGATAATATCCTCCCGTAAAGTTCCATTCCCTCGTAGGGTGTGGCCTTACCCATGCTCTTGAAGGTCGCCGGATCCACGATGAAGCTATCCGAAAAATCCACCTTCACGCGACCCGGGTCGCCCTCGATACCGAAAATCCTGCGCGGATTGCGGCTCATAAGGTCGATCATCTTTTCCAGCGGGATAATTCCCGGCTTCACAAGCGTGGTATAGACCGCCGCCAAGGCTGTCTCCAGTCCTACCACTCCCATCGCGCTTTTCTCCAGACCGCGCGATTTCTCTTCCGCGGAATGGGGAGCATGGTCGGTGGCTATAATCTCTATCGTGCCGTCAACGATCCCCTCGATCAGCGCCTCGCGGTCGCGCCGCGAGCGTATCGGAGGATTCATCTTGAAGCGCCCCTCCTCCCGGAGGTCCTCGTCGCAGAAGGTAAGATAGTGCGGTCCCGTCTCGCAGCTCACCGGCAGACCGGCTCGCCGGGCCTCGCGTATCAGCGCCACGCTCTCGGCGGTGGAGATATGGCAGATATGCAGCCGGCAGCCCGTTTCGGCCGCCAGGCGGATATTGCGCTCGATCTCCCGCCATTCGCTTTCGGAACAGATCCCCCGGTGGCCGTGGCGCCGGGCATATTCCCCGTCGTGGATATAGCCGCCGCGGAGCAGCGAGTTCACCTCGCAATGCGCGGCTAAAATTTTCCCTGTCGGGGCAATCCCTTTCATCGCCGCCCGCATCACATCTTCATCCTGAACGCCGCTGCCGTCATCGGAAAATCCTGCCACGTAGGGCGCCAGAGCTTCGTAATCCACCGGTTCATGCCCCAGTCGCTGTCGGGTGATAGTCGCGTAGGGGATCACCCGGATCACGGCATCTTCCTCTATTATCTCCAGCTGTTTGCGGAGATTCTCGGGTGAATCGGGAGCCGGCTTGAGGTTAGGCATCGTGCAGACTGCCGTGAAGCCTCCGGCCCGTGCGGCCTCCGTGCCGCTCCGGATCGTTTCCTTATATGAAAAACCGGGCTCACGGAAGTGTACATGCACATCCGCCAGGCCCGGAATCTCAATTATTTCCTTTTCCTTCATTTTTCAGATTTTTGCAAAAATAATAAAAATCCCGTGCTTTTGCAATTAATTTTAATATCTCGCAATTATTAGCTAACTTTGCAGTCTGAAAAGCTAAACTTATCAGGATGCAAGATTCAAGAAAAGCCTTCCTTACCCTTGAGGACGGCACTGTATTCGAAGGCCGTTCTTTCGGCTACGAAAAGCCCTGCGCCGGAGAAGTGGTGTTCAACACCGCGATGACCGGCTATCCCGAATCCCTTACGGACCCTTCTTACGAAGGACAGATTCTCGTCACCACTTATCCCATTCTCGGCAATTACGGCGTTCCATCCCCGGATTTCAGCACTGAAGCCAACATCCCCGACTATTTCGAGTCGTCGCGTATCCATTGCGAGGCGATCATCTGTCAGGACTACAGCTGGACACCCTCCCACTGGCAGTCGTCGCGCTCCCTCTCCGAATGGCTGAAGGATGAGAAGATTCCGGGTATATACGGTATAGATACCCGTGCCCTCACCAAACTCCTGCGCGAGAAGGGCTCGATGCTCGGCAAGATCACATTCGAGGGGGGAGAGGATATCGCCTTCCGCGACCCTAACAAGGAGAATCTTATCGACCGCGTTTCCACTAAGGAGATCCTCGAATTCGGTGAAGGGGAGAAGACCGTGGTCCTTGTCGATTGCGGCACTAAATACAACATCCTCCGTTGCCTTACGCGCCGTGGTGTGAAGGTGATCCTTGTGCCCTGGGATTATGATTTCACCGGTATTCCCTACGATGGTCTCTTTATCTCTAACGGGCCCGGGTCGCCGGAATTTGCCGAAAAGACGGTGGAGAATATACGCAAGGCTTTCGAGATAGGGAAACCGATCTGCGGCATCTGCATGGGTAACCAGCTTCTCAGCAAGGCCGCGGGAGCTAAGGTATATAAGCTCAAATACGGCCATCGCTCCCATAATCAGCCCGTGCGGCTCGCCGGAACCGAGAAATGCTACATCACATCCCAGAACCACGGATTCGCTGTCGATAACGACACTATCCCCGCCGAATGGGAGCCCCATTTCATCAATATGAACGACGGCACTAACGAGGGAATACGCCATAAGACCAAACCCTTCTTCTCCGCCCAGTTCCATCCCGAGGCCTCCTCCGGCCCGAAGGATACCGAATTCATCTTCGACGAGTTTATCAGTTTGTTATGAAAGATATCAAGAAAGTCCTCTTTTTAGGTTCCGGCGCCCTCAAGATAGGCGAAGCCGGAGAATTCGACTATTCCGGCTCCCAGGCCCTCAAGGCAATGAAGGAGGAGAATATCGAGACTGTGCTCATAAACCCAAATATCGCCACGGTCCAGACTTCCGACGGTTTCGCCGACAAGATATATTTCCTCCCCGTCACTCCCTATTTCGTGGAGAAGGTGATCGAGAAGGAGCGCCCCGACGGCATCTTCCTGGCTTTCGGAGGCCAGACCGCCCTTAATTGCGGCGTTAAGCTCTATGAGCGAGGAATCCTTGAGAAATATGGCGTCCGTGTGCTCGGAACGCCCGTCCGTGCGATTATGGATACCGAAGACCGCGAGCTGTTCGTCAGGAAGCTCGATGAGATAGGCGTCAAGACCATCCGCAGCGAGGCTGTCGGCTCCGTGGAGGATGCCGTCGTGGCCGCCGACCGTCTCGGCTATCCCGTGATTGTCCGTGCCGCTTACGCCCTCGGCGGTCTCGGCTCCGGATTCTGCGACAACCGCGAGGAGCTTGTCGCTCTCGTCGAGCAGGCTCTCTCTTTCTCCCCGCAGGTGCTCGTCGAGAAATCCCTCAAGGGTTGGAAGGAGGTGGAGTATGAGGTGGTACGCGACCGTTTCGACAACTGCATCACCGTCTGTAACATGGAGAATTTCGACCCCCTCGGAATCCACACCGGAGAGTCGATTGTCGTCGCTCCCTCCCAGACCCTATCCAACGAGGATTACCATCTTCTGCGCAAGCTGGCAATAAAGATCATCCGCCATATCGGGATAATAGGGGAGTGCAACGTCCAGTACGCCTTCGACCCCGCATCTATGGATTACCGCGTGATCGAGGTCAACGCACGTCTCTCCCGTTCCTCGGCTCTCGCCTCGAAGGCCACCGGTTATCCCCTCGCTTTCGTGGCCGCCAAACTCGGTCTCGGTTACGGTCTCTTCGACCTCAAGAATAATGTGACCAAATCCACTTCCGCTTTCTTTGAGCCGGCGCTCGATTATATCGTCTGCAAGATTCCCCGCTGGGACCTCGGTAAGTTCCGTGGTGTCCGCCGCGAGATAGGGTCCTCGATGAAGTCGGTGGGTGAGGTGATGGCTATCGGACGCACTTTCGAGGAGGTGATCCAGAAGGGCCTCCGCATGATAGGGCAGGGGATGCATGGCTTCGTGGAGAATAAGCTCCCCGATATCCATGATATCGACAAGGCCCTCAAGGAGCCGACCGACAAGCGTATATTCGTTATTGAGCAGGCACTCCGCAGGGGTTATTCCGTGGAGCGTATCCATGAGCTGACCAAGATCGACCGTTGGTTTCTCGAGAAGCTTTTCCGCATCCATCAGACCTCCCTTGAGCTGGAGGGATACGATAGTCTGGAGGATCTCCCCGACGATCTCCTCCGCCTCGCCAAGCAGCAGGGATTTTCCGATTTCCAGATCGGCCGCGCCATCTATGGCGACCGCATGAAGGATGAGGGCGAGACCCTTACGGATATGATCCGCGCCCGTCGCCTTGCCTCGGGAATAACACCCGTAGTGAAGCAGATCGATACTCTCGCCGCGGAATATCCTGCGCAGACCAATTACCTCTATCTCACCTACAACGGCTCGCAGAACGACGTCGATTACCTCGGCGACCGACGCTCCGTGGTGGTGCTCGGTTCCGGCGCATACCGCATCGGCTCCTCCGTGGAGTTCGACTGGTGCGGGGTTAATGCCCTTATGACTGTAGCCGAGCAGGGCTACCGCCCCGTGATGATCAATTATAATCCCGAGACCGTCTCCACTGATTATGATATGTGCGAACGCCTCTATTTCGATGAGCTGACTTTCGAGCGCGTGATGGATATCCTTCAGCTCGAGGCTCCTCATGGCGTGATCCTATCTACCGGAGGCCAGATCCCCAATAACCTCGCCATGCGCCTCGATGCCAACGGAGTCCGTATCCTCGGCACTCAGGCCGTGGATATCGATTCGGCCGAGGACCGCAATAAATTCTCCTCTCTCTGCGACCGTCTGGGGATCGATCAGCCCCGCTGGCGCGAACTGACCTCTATGGAGGATATAGATGAGTTCGTGGCCGAGGTCGGATTCCCTGTCCTTGTCCGTCCGTCTTACGTCCTTTCCGGAGCCGCCATGAATGTCTGCTCCAATGAGGATGAGCTTACCCGCTTCCTGCGTCTTGCCGCCAATGTCTCTAAAAAGCATCCCGTGGTGGTCTCTGAGTTCATACAGCAGGCGAAGGAGATCGAGATGGATGCGGTGGCGGAAAAGGGCGAGATAAAGCTCTATGCCATCTCGGAGCATATTGAGTTTGCGGGTGTCCATTCCGGCGATGCAACTATCCAGTTCCCGCCACAGAAGCTATATATCGAGACTATCCGCCGGATCAAGAAGATCGCCGGAAAGATTGCATCGGCTCTCCATATCTCCGGGCCGTTCAATATCCAGTTTCTGGCAAAGGATAACGATGTGAAGGTGATCGAATGTAATCTGCGCGCCTCGCGTTCATTCCCGTTCGTGTCCAAGGTGTCGAAGCAGAATTTTATCCATGCCGCAACGCGCGTAATGCTCGGCCTCTCTATCGACCGCCCGGCAAAATCGGCTTTCGAACTCGATTATGTGGGGATAAAGGCTTCGCAGTTCTCCTTCTCGCGTCTCCAGGGCGCCGACCCTGTCCTCGGTGTCGATATGGCCTCTACAGGAGAGGTGGGATGTATCGGCGACGACACCGCCGAGGCTATCCTCAAGTCGATGCTCTCGGTAGGATACAAGATTCCGCGTAAGAATATCCTGATCTCTTCCGGTAACGCCCATCAGAAGGTGGCGCTTCTCGAGGCAGCCAAGATGCTCCATAAGAAGGGATATACCCTCTACGCCACCGGCGGAACACAGCGCTTTCTGGCTGATAACGGTATCCCGGCCATAACTGTCTATTGGCCTTCCGACGACCGCCAGCCACAGGCCCTTGAAATGCTCCACAACAAACAGATCGATATGGTCGTGAATATTCCCAAGAATCTTACCGCGGCCGAAATCTCCAACGGCTATAAGATCCGTCGGGCGGCCGTCGATCTCAATATTCCGCTTCTGACCAACTCACGCCTCGCCTCGGCTTTCATCAAGGCATTCTGTGAGCTTTCTCTCGATGATATTAAGATCAAATCCTGGGATGAGTATTGACCTCCCGGCCCCGGAGGGGTGAATCGCCTGTCGGCCGCGGGTTCGGGCTTCGGTCCGTACCCGCGGCTCTCTTATGCACGCCCCCTCTTATTGGCGGCTCTCTTATCCGCGGGTAAATCTGAGGCTTGGAAATCCCATCTGAGGCTCTGAAATTCCATCCTGCGGTAAGGAATAAGCTCAAATATCCGATTCTCAACCCCTTAAATTTAGTTCGTTCTTTTATTAACTAATTAATTT
>JAIDPP010000013.1 GCA_029062725.1 Muribaculaceae bacterium
CAACTCAATCTCTGGAGATGGATTGCGGAATATTACCTCTGTTCCGTAGGTGAAGTGTTCAAGGCTGCGGTACCCTCCGGGCTAAAGCCGGAGAGCGAAACCTATATCTCCTTCAATAAGGAATGGGAAATGCCCCAGGGAGAACGAATATCCGAAACGGAAGCAATGGTGATCCAGCTTATGGAACAAAAAAAGCGTCTAAGGATTTCCGAGATTGAAAGCACCCTTAAGCTGAAGACCGCCGCCAGAACAATCAACCGCCTCCTCGAAATAGGAGCCCTCGAAATAGATGAAAAGGTCGTTGAGAAATATAAACCGAAAAAGAAAGCATACGTAGAACTCTGCTGCGGTAAGGAAGATAACGAACGCCTGCATTGTTTCTTCGACAATGTGAACCGTTCGCGCCAGCAAGAGAAAACACTCATCGCTTTTCTTGACCTATCCGGCTGGATGAAGCCTGGATCTGCTCCCGAAGAGGTGGAACGTGACCGTCTCCTCGCCGTATCCGGCACTTCCCCCGCAGTGTTGAAAGCTATGGTTGACAAAGGAATATTCAGGGTGGTGAGAAGAAACGTCAACCGTTTTAATTTCCTTCAGGAGACACACCCACCTTTGCTGTCGCCTCTCAGCGAGATGCAGGGCAAGGCGCTCGATGAAATAAAGGAAGGGTTCAGAAATTCAAAAGTCACTCTTCTCCACGGCGTCACGGGCAGCGGAAAGACCGAGATTTACTCCCATCTTATGGCCGGGGCTCTTGCCGACGGAAACCAGGTGCTTTACCTTGTGCCTGAAATATCACTCACGACCCAGCTCACTGACCGGCTCCGGAAAGTTTTCGGAGACCGGCTCCTCGTATATCACTCTAAATTTTCCGACAACGAGCGTGTGGACATCTGGAAAAGACTTCTAACCTCCAATGAACCTCTGATTATCCTCGGGGTCCGTTCATCGGTTTTCCTTCCCTTCAGCCATCTCGGATTGGTTATAATCGATGAGGAGCATGAGGCTTCCTTCAAGCAATATGATCCTGCTCCGCGATATAATGCCCGCGACGCGGCAATAGTTCTGGCCACGATGCACGGATCAAATGTGCTATTAGGGTCCGCCACTCCTTCGATAGAGACCTATTACAAGGCTTTGACTGGGAAATACGCCCTTGTCACCCTTTCCACCCGCTTCAAGGGGGCCTCTCTTCCGGAAGTAGAGATTGTCGATATGCGCGACCAAAGAAAGAGAAAGATGAACAAAGGATCTCTTTCTTCTCCATTCCGCAAGGCCTTACGCCATACCCTCGAGGAGGGACGCCAGGCGATCGTATTTCAAAACCGACGCGGTTTCGCCCCTGTCGTTATCTGCACGCAATGTGGCTGGACGCCCAAATGCGTAAATTGTGACGTCTCAATGGTCTATCACAAAAACATGGGAATGTTACGGTGTCATTACTGCGGCTATTCCATAAACCTTCCCAAGCTCTGCCCGGCATGCGGTCAGAACAGCATTATGACATACGGCTATGGTACGGAACGCATCGCCGAGGAACTGCATCGGGAGTATGAAGGCTTCCGCGTGCAACGGATGGATCTCGACACAACCCGCAATAAGGATGCCTATCAGGAGATAATAGAGGAGTTCGCGAATCATCATACGGATATCCTTGTAGGGACGCAGATGGTCAGCAAGGGACTCGATTTCGGAAAAGTGAATGTAGTCGGGGTCATTAACGCCGACACGCTTCTGAATTTCCCGGATTTCAGAAGTAACGAAAGGGCTTTCAATATGCTTGAACAGGTAGCAGGCCGGGCCGGGCGCCGTGAAGAGAGGGGAACGGTGTTCATCCAGACTACCCAGGTTGACAGCCCCGTGCTGCGCTATCTGCAATCCCATGACTATGAAGGTTTCTACAACGAGGAGATCCGCGACCGCCAAATCTTCGGCTATCCTCCTTTCACAAAGATTATAAATATTTACATTAAGAATAAGGATGCGGCCTCGGCGGATATCGCGGCGGCTGTTTTAGCCGGCAGATTAAGGCAGGTGTTCGGGCAGAGGGTTCTGGGGCCTGAAAAGCCCTTTGTAAGCCGGGTGGCCCTATGGTATCTCCAGTCAATTATGCTTAAGGTGGAAGCCGGAGCCTCGATGAAGAAAGTAAAGGATCTTCTGCGCGGTATTTATGCCGAAGTGGCCTCCGACCCGCATCTTAAAAGTAGCATTATATATTACGATGTAGATCCCGTTTGATTCCATATTCCACAACCATTCAATTATCAATCAGAGAAATGACACACGAATTACACGACAGTTTCGACCGCATGCATTTATGGCATCCCTATACTTCCACGCATGATCCGTTACCTACATATAAGGCAGATCGCTGCGAGGGGGCAGAAATCATCCTGTCCGACGGCACCCGACTCATCGACGGCATGTCATCATGGTGGTGTGTTATCCACGGTTATAACCATCCCGTGCTCAACGAAGCGATGAAAGCGCAGATTGATAAAATGAGTCATCTGATGTTCGGAGGTCTTACCCATGAGCCGGCCATAGAACTCGGAAAACTCCTGCTCTCCATCCTTCCTCCCTCGATGGAACATATATTCTATGCCGACTCGGGCTCTGTGGCTACCGAAGTAGCCATGAAGATGGCAGTCCAGGCTTTCGACGATCCCCGCAAAACCAACTTCGCAACCATCCGCCGGGGTTATCATGGTGATACCTGGAACGCGATGTCGGTCTGCGATCCCGTTACAGGAATGCATGGAGCCTTCGGCCCCGCGCTTCCGATCCGATTCTTTGCTCCCGAACCTGAATGTGGATTTGACCACAAGTGGAATCCCGAGGATTTCAAGCCGATGGAGAGAATGATCGAGGAAAATGCCTCTTCTCTGGCCGCCGTCATTCTGGAGCCCGTGGTCCAGGGAGCCGGAGGAATGAGGTTCTATAACCCGCAGTATCTGTGCGAACTACGCGAATGTTGCGACCGCAACAATGTGCTGCTTATATTCGATGAGATCGCCACCGGCTTCGGACGCACAGGAAAACTCTTCGCATGGGAACACGCCGGCGTCGAACCTGACATAATGCTTATAGGAAAGGCTCTTACGGGAGGATACATGACCTTTTCAGCTGTTATAGCCTCGCGGAAAGTGGCGGATATGGTTTCCGCTTCCTCATCCGGAGTGATGATGCACGGGCCCACGTTCATGGGCAATCCACTTGCCTGCGCCGTGGCCCTGGCGTCAACGCGTCTTCTGCTCGATTCCCCCTGGAAAAAACGAATCAGCGAAATCGAAAGCATTATGAATGAGGAGCTCTCACCTGCCTCTTCTTGGAATTCGGTAAAGGAAACGAGGGTACTCGGAGGAATCGGTGTCGTGGAGATGAAGGAGGACGTTGATCTCGGGGAGTTTCAGAAACATTGTGTCGCCGAGGGAGTCTGGATACGGCCGTTCGGAAAGAACGCATATATCATGCCTCCCTATCTGGCCGTGAGTGACGAGCAGGTCCGTATTCTTTGCCGCAAGTTGCTATCAATACTTGAAAGGATGTATGGAAGATAAATACGAAGACTACGAGCTGACCTTAGAAGGTTTCCGGAAAGAAAACCGGTTGCGGAAGATTCCGGCTGATCGCGATTCCGGAGAGCGAATAGACCTATCCGGTAATGATTATTTAGGCTTGGCCGTACGTTCGGGAGAATCCATACCGGATTTTCTCCTACATTGCGATGCGGTCTTCTCCTCCTCCGCTTCCCGCTTGCTTGCGTCGCGCCAGAGTCTTTTTCTCGTATTGGAGACTCTTCTCGAGGAACTTTTCGGA
>JAIDPP010000130.1 GCA_029062725.1 Muribaculaceae bacterium
GTCTGCGCATACCCCGACAGTTCTTTTCGTATCTCCTTTGTCCGTTCCTTTTCAGCCTGAGCATTCTTTATCTCTCTGATGGTGCGTTCTATCCGTGCATTGGCACCGGACACAATCTCCTTAGCCTCACGCAGTGCGTCATTGATAATCTGCTTACGCCTTGCCTTCAGGTCGCCGGCTGTCTCTTCGTATTTTGAGAGAAGATTATCAAGTTTGACCTCCTTTTCGCGAATATTCTGACGTTTGTTAGCCCAATAACGACGGTCACGGGTTATTTCGGATATATATTTATCAAGATTCACATAATCGCTTCCGGCGATCTCTTTGGCATCCTCCACAACATTATTCGGAAGCCCTATCTTTCTGGCGATATCTATAGCGAAAGATGAGCCGGGTGTACCAATAGAAAGTTCAAAAGTCGGTTGGAGGTGCTGCCGGTCGTATAGCATGGCGCCATTGACGAAGCCCGGCTCACTTTCCGCAAATGTCTTCAAATTCTGATAATGGGTCGTGACAACCCCGAGACACCTTTTCTCTCCCAACATCTTGAGAATAGCCTGAGCCATCGCTCCACCGATCTGAGGCTCGGTTCCTGAACCCATCTCATCTGCCAGAATGATTGTCTTTCCATCGGCATTCTGGAGGAAATATTTCATATTCTTCAGATGGGAGGAATATGTGCTCAGATCATTTTCAAAAGATTGCTCATCACCGATATCGATAAAAATTGATTTGAATACACCAGTATGACTGTTATAATAGAGTGAAGGCATCATTCCACATTGGATCATATACTGCACACAGGCAACTGTCTTAAGACAGACCGACTTTCCTCCTGCATTTGGACCGGAAATGATCAGAATCCTCTGCTCTTCATTAAGATTGATATTAAGAGGCACAACTTCCCTCCCCTGCTGACGGAGTGAAAGGAGCAGACCGGGATGCACGGCATGATACCACTCCAATTCGGTTTTTTCTGAAATATTAGGCATCTGCGCATCTATTTCAATTCCGAACAAAGCCTTTGCACGAATGAAATCAACTCTACCGAGTTTATAGCAGCTTTGTAAAATATCCCCAATATAAGGACGGATCGAATCGGCTATTGAACTCAAAATAGCTACTATCTCCCTTCGCTCATCCATTTCAAGCTGCCTCATTCTATTACCCGCTTCTACTACTTCCGCCGGTTCCACATAGACTGTCTTTCCTGTAGCGCTTTCATCATGAATTATACCTGAAAGAGTGTATTTGTTTGCTGCCGAAACCGGAATCACCATCCTTCCGTCGCGGATTGAGGGAGTCGCATCACGCTCAATAATACCTTTGGCGACTGCCGCATCCATCACGCGACGCATAGCCCGCTGCATAGAACCTGCCGCCGACCGTATAGACTGACGGATTTCGTAGAGATCCGGAGAGGCTGTATCTTTTATCTCTCCATACTTATTCACTGCCTTCCCAATCTCCGTAACAAGAAAAGGGAAATTGGCAATATCAGAAAATTCCGAACTCAATGAAGGGAACCGTGAAGTACCTTTCTCTTCATCTATCTGCTTCTTAAAAAAATATTCTACTTCAGCCATTGCTGAAAGTGTCGAAGAGAGCTTATAGAGGCGGTCCGCCGACATAAATGATCCAGCTGCCTTTATTTCGGCGAGATATGGGATCACATCGTGAACCCCTCCCGTCGGGAACGGAAGAGCTTCATTCAGTATGGTCATCATCTCCCTTACCATTGCAAGTCGCTTACCCACAACAACAAAATCGGATGAAAATGCCATCTGGGACACTTCATCCTTACCAAGTCGTGTCTGACATTTCTCAGCCACGTTCCTTCTAATAGAATCGAAGCCAATCTTTGCCTCGAAATCCAAGGGATATATCATCAACTATTATTTAAGTTTTTTAAAACAAATGTGTAAATTTATCAATTACAAATCTCTATACAGGAAGAGCAAGCATGAGCATATCCCGCTCGAAAAGGAAACGATGGGCAATCGTGGGATGAAAAATCCTGGTGAAAACATTGGTTCTTTTATTAGGAACAATCATCATCTCTATTTTCTCCTTATTGATAATCGTGTCGATTTCTTTACGGTAGTCCTTACTGTCGGGAAAACGCTCCTCAAACTTGGCGGAGGGGAAATTCTCATTGAAAAATCTGCAAAGTTCCTCCATACGACGGACTGAAATAGATTTCCTCTTCTCAACCGCCGGCACCAAAATGACATTACATTCAGGGTAATCAAACATCCGCATCAAGACATCTACAGCAATTACATCATGCTGGTCAAGATTACAGAACACCATTAGCCTCTTGAGATTACGGATCTCAACGAAATGGTGGTTATCAGGAACAGTAAGAACGGGCACACGACAGGAATCAAGCACCTCAGCTGTTACCGAGCCTATTAATTCCTCCTCCTTCTTCTCAATGCCTCTCGTGGCCATCACAACAAGCATCGGTGGAGTCTCCGAGCAATAACTCAGAATCACCTCCTCGGGTACACCTTCAAGAATACTCGTCGAGAACTTCACTTTCGCGACCTCACCTGAAGCCTGAAGCTCCAATATGCGCTGCCTGAAGGCCGACATACGGTCGGCGGCCAGTTTGCGCAGGTTCTTTGCCGATTGCATGGATTCAAGTGCATCCTGTGCCTCGGTTATCTCCTCATATTCAAAGGAGGTATCGGCGTTCAACTCCGAAGAGGGGGAGAAAAGCGGCGCCACGAAAG
>JAIDPP010000131.1 GCA_029062725.1 Muribaculaceae bacterium
AATCTGCTTCTGTTTGCGGACAGTTCGGATTCCCGCGATTATCTCTTTCAAAGTCTCGAATGCTGAGATCTTCTCAGGGTCCGGCGGCTCGGGTTGGGGGAGCGGTGCAGTCATAATGCTCTCGCCATCCTTTCGCTCGTAGAGGTGCTGCCAAAGCTCCTCGGTGATGAAAGGCATGAAGGGGTGAAGGAGACGCAGGAGGGTGTCGAAGAACCCGAGGGTAGCATCGTATGTTTTGGCATCCATCGGGGAACCATAGGCCGGTTTCACTACCTCAAGGTACCAGGAAGAGAATTCGTCCCAGAAGAGTTTATAAACTGCCATCAGTGCTTCCGAGATTCGGAATTTGCCCATCAGGTCGTCCACTTCGGCGAGAGTATCATTAAGCACCTCCGTAAACCATCCCACAGCGAGGCGTGAGCTCTCGGGCTGCAATAAATCTGAAGATACATTCCAGCCTTTTACAAGACGGAAGGCGTTCCATATCTTGTTGCAGAAATTTCGTCCCTGCTCGCAGAGAGAATCGTCATACATAATATCATGTCCGGCAGGTGCTCCAAGCATCAGGCCCATGCGGACCCCGTCAGCACCGAACTTATCGATAAGATCGAGAGGATCGGGAGAATTGCCGAGAGATTTCGACATTTTGCGTCCGATCTTGTCGCGTACGATACCGGTGAAATAGACATTACGGAAAGGACAGTCGCCTGCGAACTCATATCCGGCCATGATCATTCGAGCTACCCAGAAGAAGATAATATCAGGTGCGGTCACAAGGTCGGCAGTCGGATAGTAATATTTAAATTCCCTGTTTTCGGGATCAAGGATACCGTTAAAAAGGGAGATAGGCCAAAGCCAGGAGGAGAACCATGTGTCAAGGCAGTCGGAATCTCGTTTGAGGTCACCAAGAGTAAGTGATGCGTTACCGGACTTTTCAATAGCCTTCACGAGGGCTTCCTCTTCATTCTCAGCCACTACAAATCCTCCTTCCGGAAGGAACCATGCGGGAATCTGATGACCCCACCAGAGCTGGCGTGATATACACCAATCC
>JAIDPP010000132.1 GCA_029062725.1 Muribaculaceae bacterium
CAAGCTCGTGATAGAGGCGGGCACGATGGGAAAAGGCGGCGAGATATATGTATTCGATATGGGTGAGCCTGTACGTATCGCCGACCTTGCAAAGAGGATGATAAAACTCAGCGGCGCAAAGGACATCGAAATAAAATTCACCGGTCTCCGCGATGGTGAAAAACTCTATGAGGAGGTCCTTAACGACAAGGAGGTGACCCTGCCGACCTTCCATCCCAAGATCATGGTGGCGAAGGTCCGCGAGTATGAGTTTGACAATGTAAAGGCCGATATCTCAAGACTCGTGGAGGAGGCTCCTGAAAACGATGATATGGAGATAGTGGCGATGATGAAGGGTATTGTCCCGGAATTCAAGAGCCAACATTCGAAGTATGAGACGCTTGACAAGAAGTAAGGAGTAGAAGGCAAGCGGGCAGTCGGGAGGATTGGAATGGTGTGGAAAGGGGATATACCTATCGGAAACTTTTCCGTTGCAACAATGTTGAAAAACCCAAATAAACAATAGGCGTTAACCAGAAGCCGAACCGGGTCCGGATTAGTTGTTTTAGGCCGAAAAAGATACCGGGACGTCTTCACAGAGTCATGAAACTATGGTAAAACTTTTGATCATCTTCCTTATTGGAATGTTCCTTGTTGCCCTGCTGGTGACAGCGGCTGTATCGTCAAGAACCCGTTATAACGACACCGATATCCTCAGTGATCTCGACCGTGGTTATTACCGTCATCAGGGACATCAATTCTGACAAGCGGATCTTGTAATTGAATTTGTGGAAGTAAAAAGGGTTCCGAATTATTCGGAACCCTTTTTACTTCTTTACCGGACGCACCTGGATTGTGTCTCTACTCCGCGACGGGTATTTCTCCAGCGGACGCACCTGTGGTGCGTCCCTACATCCTACTCTCCTCTTATTTCAAGGACCATTCTACACCCGACTTTGTATCCTTAACATTGAATCCCAGTTCGGATAGCTTGTTGCGGATAAGGTCGGAGGTGGTCCAGTCTTTGGCGGCCTTGGCGTTGGCGCGGATATCCATCAGCAGATCCACCGCTCCCTCGTAGGGGGTTAGGTCGGCTCCGCTCTCTTCAGCACCGACACGGATTCCAAGTAGTTCAACGAGCATGGTGTCGAAAAGCTCCTTGAGTTTATCGATATCCTCGGCGCTAAGGGTAATATTTCCGTCGAAAGCCGAATTGATGATCTTGCCGGCCTCGAAGAGCGCGGCTATTACCATCGGGGTATTCAGGTCGTCATCCATCGCTTCGTAGCATTGCGCCATGAAGTCAGGAAGCTGCACGGAGGATTTCTCAGCCGGCTTAAGGTTCTGCAGACGACGGTATATATCCGTCATCTTTCCGAGAGCCTTCTCGGCTGCCTGAAGCGCCTCATTTGAGAAATCTACCGTCGATCGGTATTGAGCCATCAGGATGAAGAAACGAATCACCATCGGTGAATATGGCTGTGACAACAACGGGTGTGAGCCATCGAAGAACTGTTCAAGGGTGATGAAATTGCCGTATGACTTCCCCATCTTCTTGCCGTCGATGGTGATCATGTTGTTGTGCATCCAATAGTTTACGGCCTCATGCCCCTGGGCGGCGACACTCTGGGCTATCTCACATTCGTGGTGGGGGAACATCAGGTCAAGACCTCCACCGTGGATATCGAATTTCTCGCCGAGATATTTCTGACCCATCGTGCTGCACTCGAGATGCCATCCCGGGAAACCTTCGCTCCAGGGAGAGGGCCAGTGCATGATATGCTCCGGAGAAGCCTTTTTCCAGAGGGCGAAATCAAGAGGATTGCGCTTTTCCTGCTGGCCGTCAAGGGTGCGGGTATTGTTTTGCATCTCCTCGATGTTGCGTCCCGAAAGCTTGCCGTAATTATGGTCGCGGTTGTATTTCTCTACATCGAAATAGACCGATCCACAACTCTCGTAGGCATATCCTGCCTCAAGAATCTTCTTGATGTATTCGATCTGCTCGATAATATGACCCGAGGCATGGGGCTCGATGCTTGGCGGAAGCACGTTGAGGGCCTCCATATCCTTATGGTAGCGGTTGAGATACATCTGCACCACCTCCATAGGCTCGAGCTGCTCGAGGCGTGCCTTCTTCGCCACTTTGTCCTCCCCCTCGTCGGCGTCGTGCTCGAGATGGCCTACATCGGTGATGTTGCGCACGTAGCGCACCTTGAATCCCAAATGACGTAGGTAACGGAAAAGGATATCGAAAGTAATTGCCGGACGCGCATGTCCCAAATGGGCGTCGCCATAGACTGTCGGGCCGCAGACATACATACCGACATGCCCGTCATGAAGAGGCCGGAAGGGCTGTTTCATGCGGGCAAGCGAGTTGTAGATAAAAAGATTGTTATCTTTCATATCAATTGTTACCGGCGGCAGTGCGGGGAAGGATCTCGCCGAACTGAGCCTCATATTTCTTGATATTGTCGGTGAGGGCAAAGAGGAGCTGCTTTGCATTCTCGGGGCTCATGATAACGCGGCTTACTACGGGAGCCTGGGGCATACCGGGAGCGGCGAAGATGAAATCCATGAGGAACTCGTTAGGACCGTGGCCGATCATCGCGAGGTTGCTGTACTTTCCGTCGGCCATATCGGGACGGAGCTGAATCTGAAGCTGGTTCTTGTTTTCTTTGTTTTCCATTTCTATTTATTTATTAAAATGATTTTCGTCAAGGTAGTATTTCCAATGTTGGAATTGCGAATTTAACAAAATAAAATGATATTATCAAATAATTCTGCAATCCTCGGGTTGCTCCATCTCC
>JAIDPP010000133.1 GCA_029062725.1 Muribaculaceae bacterium
GATTGGCAGTCTGCTGACTGATATTCTTTTCTTTTTGCTGATCCCGCTTTTGATCCTGATTCTGCTGATTCTGATTCTGCTGCTGTTTAAGCTGAGCTATACGGAGGTTTTTACGGGCGTTCATATCTTTGGGATCGATTCTCAACGCTTCCTTATAGAAAGAGATAGCCGATGCGAAATCCTCCCGGTTGAAAGAAAGGTTTCCAAGATTATAATTTGCCTTGGACGCAAGGCCGGGTTTTTCGCGCGCCATTGATGCAACCTCTGAAAGACGTCTGGTACCCTCATCCAACAGTTTCGAGTTGTAGGTTGATGTATCTTTCGGATTGGCTACCTGCCTTATCCGTGACATTCCGAGATTATATTTCGCAACAGCCGATTCAGGATTAGCCGCCAAAGCCTCCTCATATTTCACGGCGGCATCTTTAAACTTACGTTCAACGTAAAGTCTGTTACCCTCCATAATAAGTTTTCTTTCAGCGCGCAACGATTGGGCTCCTGCCGAAGAAATCAGGGAGAAAGCAATCAGAACGAGGAGAAATTTCAGATACAGGTATAGTTTCATTTATCTTCCTTTTTAAAGAACGTAATGTTATCAAGCCAACCGATTTTACGGTCAAGCACAAGAATGTCAAGAACGAGGAAAGCAAGAGCGAGCCAGCCGAAAATCGGGAACAGCTCATCGTGAAGTGCGTATGTGCTCGATTCGAACTTTGCTTTCTTTAAAGTGTCAAGCTGTTTGTCAAGTTCATTAAGTGCGTCGCGGTTAGCGGCATTGACATAAATTCCTTTTCCGGCCCTGGCGATTTCAGCCGCTAACTCTTCGTTGAGGGCCGTGCTGACGGGGGTGCCGGTCTCTGGGTCGATCATCACGCCTCCTCTCTGAGGGATAGTGACGCCGGTGGTGGTCCCGACTCCTATGACATCCACCTGTACACCATTCTTGGCAGCCGTTTTTGCAGCTTCCATCACTCCTTCCCGATCATCGAGTTCTTCGGCATCTGTGATAAGCACGATAGCTTTGCCGATATTCCTGTTATCGCTGAAAGAGGCTGTAGCCATATCGATTGCCGCGGCGATGTTAGTGCCCTGCTCGGCAATCTGCGAAGGGTCGATGGAATTGAGGAACATTTTCGCCGACACATAGTCATTAGTGACCGGGATAAGAGTATATGCCGAACCCGCATATACAATCAGACCTACCCGATCATTATCAAAACGGTTGATCAGCTTCTCGAGCATCAGCTTGGCTGTCCTCATTCTTTCCGGGCCATCATTGGAGGCAGTGGCGGAAGCAAGCATTGAATTACTCGCATCCATCGCTATGACCACCTCTATTCCCTCTTTTTCCGTCTTCTGATCCTTTATTCCTCCCCATGGCCGGGCGAACGCTATTATAAGAAGCGCGAGAGCGCACATCTCAAGAGTTATCTTAATCGGAGGTTTATAAGGAGAGACATCCGGCATCAAAGGGATAAGTGAACCCTTCTTGCCGAATTTCCTCAGATTTTTTCTGCGGATAAATCTTGCCCAAGCATACAACACCACAAAGAAGGGTAAAAGCAGAAGGAGCAGGAGGTATCCTGGATATGCAAAACTGAACATGTTCAATCAAAAAATTAAGGGATACGTCTCAAAACGGTGTATCTGATCAGCAAACGCAGCGAAAGTGCGGCGAGGGCAATCAGAATCCAAGGCATGAAATCCTCCTCGGTAAACACATATTTATCTACATCAAGCGTGGTTTTCTCAAGAGAATCTATCTCCTGAAATATCTCGTTGAGCATCTTTGAGTCTGTCGCACGGAAATATTTTCCATTGGTCAGATCAGCGATGTTCTTAAGAGTCTGCTCGTCGATCTTAGTCTCCATCGTCGTTGTGGAGAATCCATAGGGATCTGTAATCTGGATTGATCCGTTTGTTCCGACGCCTATGGTATAGATCTTGATTCCTTTCTGCTTAGCTATCTGAGCCGCAGTGGAGGGAGCCACGTCGCCGGCATTGTTGGTACCGTCGGTAAGCAGGATTATGCTTTTTGACTTTGCCTTTCCGGATATCAAACGGTTGATTGCGCTCGAAAGGCCGTCGCCGATCGCCGTCCCATCATTGAGAGCTCCCATCTCGACACTGCTTACCGCATTGATAAGCGCGGTCTTGTCGGCTGTCAAAGGCATTAATGAAAGCGACTCGCCTGAAAAAACCACGAGACCTATATTATCGTCCGGCCGTTGATTGACAAACTTCCTCGCCACATCCTTTGCCGCCTGGAAACGTGTAGGTGCAAGGTCGGTTGCCAGCATACTGGTGGAGATATCGAGACAGAGCACTATATCCGTCCCTTCTACTCTTGACGAACGCTCGGAATCATGCGTCTGAGGACGAGCCAACGCCACTATCACGGCCGCGATCGCAGCAAGCTGAAGGAGGAAACAGAAATGCATAAGAGTGACTTTCCATGTCCCTCCTATTTTACGGAAAGGTGAGATGGTGGAAAGACCCATCGAAGGATTGGAGTTTCTCCATTTCCAGACATACCACGCCAATAAGGGAATAAGGATAAGAAGAAGATAAAGAAGTCCGGGATGCAGGAATTTCATTTGCCACCTCCTTTCTTATTTCCATTCTTCTTACCGGCAGCTCTATCGTTAGAGGGATTCCCGGTTGCATCTTCCTCCTCCTTTTTCTCCACAGGCTTTGTCTCCTCTATGAATTTCTCTGCATTCTCAAAAGAGGCCACATTATCGGCCGGAAGTGGACGCACTTTGGCAAACTTCACGAAATCTGCCATATCAAGTATCTGGCGGATCATAGGCCGCTTATCTTTTGTCTCTTTATTGGAGGAAAGAGCAGCGAGAATCTGACGGGAAGTCATCTCCATGGCATTTATGCCGAAACGTCGGTAAAGATATGTCCGGAGAATATCCGTAAGATCGGTGAAATATTCCTTCTCCATGCCGTTTTCCCAAAGTTTTTTAGCCTTCAAGTCCCTCAAAGCGGCCAAAGCGGCCTCGTAGGGAGTAGGCTCGGGCTTTTTGGGAAGGATATGTCCTTCCTTCCTGTACCTTCTCCACAACCACCATCCGAGAACAGCAGCCGAAATAACAAGTAAGATTACCCACCAGTAGTCAACAAGCCAATCAGGCAATGTATCAAATATCGATTTGTTTTCCGGATCAGCTACGTTGGCATAATCAGCTATCGGAGTCTCGGCTGTAACATTGGGGAAAGGATACACCTTCAGTTCCAATCTGTTCGACCTGAATGTATCCACACCTGCCACATACTCAAATGCAGGCAGACGGTAATAACCCGAGTCAAAACTCTGAACCGGAATTTCATATCTGATCAACATATTCTTTCCGGCATCAGTCGTATCGATGCTTGAGGGGGCACGCAATTCAACGCTGTCTCCGCAAACACCAACATAACCCTTCTCGGCAACATTCTGAAAAATCGGGAGGCGTCCCTTAACACCTGGCTGCTGCTCCACGGTCAGTTCTATTTTGGAAAGCGTTCCCATCATCACATTAGATGAATCAAGACGAGCCTTGACTATAGGAGCAGCTTCCCCGGAGGAAAATGCCGAGGCAGCAAGCAGAATGGATAAAGTATATTTTTTTAAACTATTTAAAGTAATCATAAAGAGCAAAATCATTACTTAATGCCACGACGTCTGAAAAGGGCGAGAAGCGGCTTTACGAAATCCTCATCTGTCGTGACCTGAGCCATATCGACACCACTCCGAGTCACTGTAGAACCCAACCGCTGCTGACGTTCATACCAATCGCGGGCGTAAGCTTTTCTGACACTCTTGGATGAGGTGTCTATCCAGCGGTCAGCACCGGTCTCCATATCCCTGATTCTTATCAGGCCGACATCCGGCATATCGGCATCCCGGCGGTCATAGACCTGAATCGCAGCAAGGTCATGCTTTTTATTGGCGATCGACATACTCTTGAAGTAATCGTGGTTGTCAATGAAGTCGCTTAATAGGAAAGCGGTGCAGCGTTTTTTTATCGCGTTGGTCAGGAACTCAAGAGGAGCATTTATATCCGTGCCAAGACTTTCAGCCTGGAAATCTATGATCTCCCGGATAATAAGCATGATGTGCTTCTTCCCTTTCTTTGGAGGAATGAATTTCTCGATACGGTCGCTGAAGAAAATCACTCCTACCTTATCGTTGTTTGTAATGGAGGAGAAAGCGAGTGTAGCGGCTATTTCCGCCATCTTCTCGTTCTTGCTCTCACCAACGGCACCGAATTCACGCGAACCGCTCACATCTATCAGAAGCATCACGGTAAGTTCACGTTCCTCCTCATAGACCTTTACAAAGGGCTTGTTCTGTCGGGCGGTGACATTCCAATCGATATCTCTTATATCATCTCCGGGCTGATATTCCCTAACCTCGGAGAAAATCACGCCCCTGCCCTTGAAAGCACTGTGATATTCTCCGGCGAAGATATTCTGGCTTAAGCCGCGTGTTTTGATCTCAATCTTCCTGATTTTCTTCAGGAGTTCGTTTGCATCCATGAAAATCAATTAAGAATTATAAACGGGCGGTTAAGGTCATCAAGGCACGACCACCTTATCCAAAATGGCTGTGATCACGTCGTCGGTGGAGATATTATTAGCCTCGGCCTCGTAGGTCAGCCCGATACGGTGACGCATTACATCATGGCAGACGGCACGCACATCCTCGGGAATGACATAGCCGCGGCCCTGAAGGAACGCGTATGCGCGCGAAGCCTTTGCTAAAGAGATAGAAGCTCGCGGAGAGGCTCCGAAAGAGATGATTCCCTGAAGCTCGTTAAGTCCTAACTTGGCAGGCTGCCGGGTGGCAAAGACTATATCGACAATATAGTTCT
>JAIDPP010000134.1 GCA_029062725.1 Muribaculaceae bacterium
CCGGTCGGGGGTGCTTAGAAGGACCTCCTCGTCGATTCGCTCGCAAAGCAACTTCAGGGCCTGTCCTGTATGTGTCGGCCCGCTTTCCGGCGTGGTTATCTCCGGAAGCTGAAGCTCATCAAGGGGTGTGAGTGGTAGAATCTGCTTCACCTCGCGATCGAACGTAATGATGCTGATGTTGACGGATTCGAGCGCGAAAGGATCTTGCCTCAGACTTGAAAGCATTGATTCAAGACCGACTTTTACGGATTCAATCGGCTCGCCGCGCATGGAGCCGGAGGTATCTATGAGGAGATATACAGGAAGACGTCTCATTTTAAATCAGTTTTTCAGGGATGCGCCGGCTGCGGAAGCCGGGCGCATCCCCTATTGGGGTTTCTAATAAGGGCAGGCGTATCAGACCACTATGTTCACTTCCGGCGGGGGCGGCGGAAGCTCGCTGAGGGTGGTGGGTTCGCCACCTGCCTCCTCTACTTTCATGCTTCCTGAGCTGACTGAGGCCGACACCCATTTGAAGAATGCCTTGATCGTGGCGCTGTCGGCCGTATCGAGCGAAACGACACACTCCGTGATTTTCTTGAGGGTATCGGTATTGGCACCGGCACCGGCCGCGCAGGCCACCACCATCCCCCATTTCCCTTTCTTAAAATCGGCGAGGCCCTTGTTAAGGTCATCGGTCGGTTCGCCGTCGGTCATTATGAATACGAGAGGCTTCCAGTCGCCTTTCCGGTCGGGAGTGGTCTTGGTCACTTCCTTATCGGCGCATCTGGTCAGGAGTGAGAGGGCTTCTCCCAACGCCGTGCATCCGCTGGCCTGGATATTGGGCTGCTGAAAAGCCGATAACTCGGTGAGGGGCGTGGCCTGTTTGGCGCTGCTGTCGAATGTAATGATACTCAGATAGGCTGTCTCAAGCGCGTAGGGATCCTGACGCAGCGTAGAGACGAGAACCTGAACGCCATTCTTTACCGCTTCGATCGGCTCGCCATACATGGAGCCGGAGCAGTCGAGAAGGAGATATACAGGGAGTCTTCTCATATCGGATAGTTTTTATTTTGCGTAGTTGTTTACTATTCTGCCTATTGTCTCGCATAGGTTCCTGTCGGGGAAAGCGTCGCCGATGGCAGAGAATTTCCATTCACCGTTGCGGCGGTATAGCTTACCCATGATCAATGCGGTCATCCCTTTGTAGCGGGGGTCGGCCGCAACGTCGTAGGAGGCGAAAACCTCTTTGACGCGTGTGGGAGTGCCCTCGTACATGCGGATCGATGCGTAGGGAATCTGAGAGAAATCCTCGCTGCCGCAGTTGTTGAGGAAGAAGAAGATCTGCTGCACATTGGGACTTACGCGGTTAAGATCGACGGTGATGATCTCATTGTCAAGCTCATCGTTGCCGTTGGTGTCCCCATGAAGATCATCGCCGCTGTGGTGAAGGGCCCGCTCGTTGGAATCGGTCTTGCCGGGAGGCATGCCGTAGCGTGCGAGGAAGTCAACCTTATACAGGGGGGAATAGATGTGGTCAACAAGATTGCCGTTGGCGTCTGTCATTACGCAGGAGAGGTCAAGATCCACATCCTTTACTGTTTTTCCCATTCCTAAGAAGCCCCCTGATACGATTGCCCCCCAGTTGCAGCCGACGCAGAAGTCGGTAAGTTTCGCGCCGTTGTTCTTTTCAAGATTTATGCGTTGTCCTTTTTCGAGACGTATTGCCATGATGAATGATGTTTTATAATGGATAGAGTCAGTGCAACCTGCATCTTATCCACTTGTTGCTGTTAAATTTTAATTGTATTTCTCCAGATACTGCGCAAGGCCTCCTTTCTGGCCTGTGCCTATGGCCTCGAATTTCCACTGACCGTTACGCTTGTAGAGGCGTCCGAACTCAACGGCGGTCTCTATCGAGAAATCCTCGTCGAGGTCGTAGCGGAGGAGCTCCTCGCCGGTCTTGGTGTTATAGATACGGATGAATGCGTTGCGCACCTGACCGAAGTTCTGACGGCGCTCGTCGGCCTTATGGATAGTGGCCACAAACGTGATCTCTGTGGCGCGTGGGTCGATTTTGGAGAGATCCACGATGATCGACTCATCATCGCCCTCCCCTTCTCCGGTGAGGTTATCGCCCGTATGGCTTACGGAGCCGTCGGGAGAAGCGAGGTTGTTGTAGAATACGAAATATTCATCGGCAAGGATTTTGCCGTTCTCTCCCAAGATGAAAGCCGAGGCATCAAGGTCGAAATCCACCCCCGTGCTGGTCTGGTTGGTGTCCCAGCCGAGGCCGATGGTAAACTGCGGAAGCTCCACAGCCACCCTTTGTCCTTTTTCAAGATTTATAGCCATGATTCTGTTTCTTTTATGTTTATGATTCTGCGGGCAAGTCTGTAGATTCGATACTTATCCGACGTATTTGTCAACGAAGAACTGCAAGCCGCCCTTATAACCGTTGCCCATAGCCTCGAACTTCCATTCGCCGTTGCGTCGGTAAAGGCGTCCGAACTCTACCGCGGTCTCTATCGAGAAATCCTCGTCGAGATCATATTTGGCGATCTCCTCATCCGTAAGCGCGTTATAGATCCGGATATAGGAATTGTGGACCTGGCCGAAGTTCTGGCGGCGTTTGTCGGCCTCATGGATAGTGACGGTGAAGATTATCTCCTGGATGCGGGGATCCACCTTATCGAGATCCACGGTGATGGTCTCGTCGTCACCACCATCGCTGTTGCCCCCTGTAAGGTCATCGCCCGACGACTGCACTGCCTTATCGGGAGAAATCTGATTGTTGTAGAATACGAAGAACTCGTCAAGCGGGAGTTTCTTATTGTCGCCGAGCATGAAAGCTGAGGCATCAAGGTCGAAATCATAGCCTGTGCTTGTATTGGGATCCCAGCCCAGACCCACTCCAACTTTTTGGAGAC
>JAIDPP010000135.1 GCA_029062725.1 Muribaculaceae bacterium
CTCCGGGAGACTATGAACTCCAACAGACCGAAGGAGTGTTTACCGAGCAGGTAATCAGACCTACCGGACTGCTTGATCCTGAAATCGAGATTCGTCCCACCATGAACCAGATCGACGATCTGATGGAGCAGATTAGAGACCGCATCGACAATGATGAAAGGGTGCTTGTCACGACATTAACAAAACGAATGGCGGAAGAACTTGACGCCCATCTCCGTAAATGGGGCGTAAGCAGCGCGTATATTCATAGCGATGTAGATACTTTGGAACGAATCCGGATTCTTGAAGATCTTCGGCAGGGCGTCTATGATGTGCTGATTGGAGTTAACCTCCTTCGTGAAGGTCTCGACCTTCCGCAGGTAAGTCTCGTAGCGATTCTTGATGCGGATAAGGAGGGGTTTCTTCGAAACCACCGTTCCTTGACACAGACCGCCGGACGCGCAGCACGAAACGTCAATGGTAAGGTGATAATGTATGCTGACAAGATTACAGACAGTATGCAGAAGACCATCGATGAGACAGAGAGAAGAAGGGCGAAACAGATACAATACAACCGCGAACACGGTATTACTCCAACTCCGATTGTAAAAAAATCCTCCGCCGGCGAACTTCTCGAAATTTACGGAGAAGAGGTGGCTGAACGTCCCGCTGGCGTTAAGCCTCCCGTGAAGAAGGCACGCGATTTGAAAAAAGAGCATGGTAAAGGCGGTGAAGAAAAGAAGAAAATAGCTCCGCGTCCTTATATCGAGGAGGAACATCGCGTCTCAATAGCGGCAGATCCGGTCATGGAGTATATGTCGCAGGATGAGCTGCGCCGTCAGGCTGAAAAGGTCCAAGCTGATATGATACGTGCTGCCAAAAACACAGATTTTATTGAGGCAGCCCGTCTCCGCGACGAATTGCTTAAAATCCGGGAGCTGATTTCCGAACCTCAACTTAACTGACAGCTATGACAAAAGAGAAAGAATCACTGAAAAAAGAAGTGCTTGATCAACCATCAGCTTCGCCCTTTTTCAAATACCCTCCTAAGTCGGATTTTCTTCCGACATCCAGAGAGGAAATGGAAGCGCTCGGGTGGGATCAGGCAGACGTTATCCTTTTTTCCGGAGATGCCTACGTGGATCATCCTTCATTTGGGTCAGCAGTCATAGGCCGAACACTTCAGGCGATGGGGCTGAAAGTGGCTATTGTGCCGCAGCCTAACTGGCGTGATGACCTGCGCGACTTCAGGAAACTCGGACGTCCGAGACTATTCTTTGGAGTCTCTGCTGGCGCTATGGATTCAATGGTAAATCATTATACCGCCAACCGGCGGCTCCGCCATGATGACGCTTATACTCCCGGCGGACGCCACGGGATGCGACCCGATTATCCCACGATAGTTTATTCCCGAATCCTGAAGGATCTATATCCTGATGTCCCTGTTATAGCAGGAGGAATCGAAGCCTCACTACGGAGAGTCACTCACTATGACTATTGGGAGGATCGTCTCCGCCCCTCTATACTTATAGATGCTGCCGTAGATATGATTATCTATGGTATGGGCGAAAAAACCATAAAGGAGATTGTCAGACGCATGGAAGCCGGAGTACCGCTTTCCAAAATCAAGGATATTCCTCAGACCGTGTTTTTCTCCGATGAAAAACCGGGAAAAGAGGATATTGTGTTGAGCAGTTATGAGGAGTGTCTTAAAGACAAGCGACTTCAGGCACTGAATTTCCGGCATGTCGAGGAGGAATCGAACAGGTTTGAAGGCCGGACGCTCTGGCAATCCGCAGGTGGGAAGATGATACGGATAAATCCAATGTATCCTCCCCTCTCAACTGAAGAAACCGATGCCTCTTTTGACCTCCCCTACACCCGTTTGCCCCATCCACGCTATAAAGGGAAGAAAATACCGGCCTACGAGATGATCCGACATTCCGTATGCATGCAT
>JAIDPP010000136.1:0-7219 GCA_029062725.1 Muribaculaceae bacterium
TAAATTCATCAACGATATGGCCGCGGCCTACGCTGCCGCCGATCTGGTGGTGTCGCGCGCCGGGGCAAGCTCTATCAGCGAGCTTCAGAATCTCGGAAAGCCCTGCATCCTCGTTCCCTCCCCCAACGTGGCCGAGGATCATCAGACAAAGAACGCGCTTGCACTCGCCGACCGCGGAGCGGCCGTAATGGTCACCGATGCCGACGCCCCCCACGAACTCGTGGACACCATTTTCTCCCTTATCGGGAATAAAGAGAAGCTCGCCACAATGAAGGGCAATATCTCCGAGATGGCCCTCACCGACAGCGATGACAAGATTGTAGAGGAAATTGTAAGAATCGTAAAGGAAAAACAGCAGTGAACCAGAAAGAAGAGAATCGGGAAAAGATTCGGCGGAACATCTATTTCGTGGGTGCCGGAGGAATCGGAATGGCTAATCTCGTGAGGTATTACCTGCGTCACGGAGCAAGGGTCGGAGGCTACGACCGGACCCCTTCCGCCCTGACCGACGCCCTGATCAAAGAGGGAGCGGAACTCACCTTCACCGATGAGGTGGCACATATAGATAGCGGGTTTCTGAATCCGGAAGAGACGCTGGTGGTATATACACCGGCCGTCCCGGCCGACAACAATATCCTGAGCTATTTCCGTGACAATGGTTTCGAGATCATCAAACGCGCCGCCCTGCTTGGTAAAATCACCCGTCATACCGAAGCGATATGCATAGCCGGGAGCCACGGCAAGACCACAACCTGTTCCATGACAGCCAACATCCTTCGCGGTTCCTCGGCAGGATGCACTGCGTTTCTGGGAGGCATCCTGCGTAATACCGGTAGCAACCTTGTGCTTGACGAGAAATCCCCTTACACGGTGATCGAAGCCGACGAGTACGACCGCTCATTTCATCATCTCAGCCCGAAGATAGCTGTTGTGACCTCCACCGACCCTGACCATCTCGACATATATGGCGATGAGGCTCATTACCTCGAGGCCTTCTCGATATTCACCTCCCTTATACGTCCCGGAGGGGTGCTCATCACCCATACGGATCTCGCCTATCGTCCCGAGCCGGGTTGCGATGTGAAGGTCGAGACCTACAGCGGAGGCTCAAAGGGCGACTGGCACGCCGAAAACATACGCTACTCGACAGGCCGCATCTCGTTCGACCTTGTAGGGCCATCGGTCCGTATCGACGGAATCGAGCCGGGAGTGCCGGTGGAGATCAATATAGACAATGCGGTGGCGGCCGCCGCCGCGGCAATCCATGCAGGAGCCACTCCCGACGAAGTAAGGGAAGGGTTGCGTTCCTTCAAGGGTGCGCGGCGCCGCTTCGAGATATATCTCGACGGAAGCGAGAGGGAGAACGGACCCGTCCTCATCGACGACTACGCCCACTCTCCCAACGAAGTGAAGGCCTCGATAGAATCGGTAAGGAAACTTTACCCGGGCAGAAAACTCAGCGTCATCTTCCAGCCTCATCTCTACACGCGCACCCGCGATTTCGCCCCCGAGTTTGCCGAGGCGCTCTCGGCTGCCGATGAGGTGATAATGCCTGAAATATATCCCGCAAGAGAGCTTCCGATCGAAGGAGTGACCTCCGGGATGGTGCTCGAAAAGATAAAAAGCAAGGAAAAAAGATTTTGCGAGAGAAAAGATTTGTTGAATCTGATAAAAAATAGTAATTTTGAAATCTTAATGACGTTGGGAGCCGCCGATATCGACCGACTGCTCCCCGACATCAAGGAATTACTTGAAAACCGGCCTTAAGGAGAGCCGATTGAATACAAAGATACGGATGTCGCACACCGGTAAGGTAATAATGAAATGGAGCGTGTTGTTGCTGCTCTTCGCCTACTGCATAACCATGAGCGTATGGGCGAAGGCGGAGGCTGACCGCCATGTGTGTGAAGGCATTGATATAGAGGTCCGCGGCCAGCGAAAGATGGATTCGGTAGTGGTGCGCGGCGTGGCCCGTGAGCTCGCGCGTTATCCCCACAGGATACGAGGCGAGCAACTAAGCCGTATCAATACCGCGGCCATAGAGAAATATCTCACCGGCCTAAACACCTTCGAGAGCGTCAACTGCATGATCACTTCCGGCTCCCGTCTTAAAATAGAGATCGTACCCCTCGTGCCTGTGATGAGGCTTTTCACAGGAGACAAGTCATATTACATCAACAAAGAGGGAAAACAGATCGAGTCGAAGGCGGAATTCTATACGGAAGCACCGGTGGTGACAGGAAGGTTCAACTCCGGTTTTCAACCCAAAGATATACTCCCCTTGGTGAAATATATCGAGAAAGACCCTATGCTCCGCGAGCTGGTGGGAATGGTAGAGGCGACTGATGCCAACAACCTCCTGCTTGTTCCCCGTATGCTGGGGCATGTGGTCAATTTCGGCGACACCACAAGGCTGGAGGAGAAAAAAGAGGCCCTCCGGTTGTTTTATAGGAAAGTGATGCCCTATAAGGGTTGGGAGGAATATGACACGGTATCGGTAAAATTCCGCGGCCAGGTGGTGGCCACACGACGCATCAAGCCCGTGGCGCCTACCATGACCGAGGATGTCGAGGATATGGATCC
The DNA here is from genome assembly GCA_029062725.1 of Muribaculaceae bacterium. GTDB lineage: Bacteria > Bacteroidota > Bacteroidia > Bacteroidales > Muribaculaceae > Lepagella. The sequence goes on from JAIDPP010000136.1 coordinate 2,584, forward strand.
CGACGAGAAGACCCTTACCGACCATCTCACCGAGGAGGAGATTGCAAGAACAGAAGAATAGACAGACGGGATATGAACGAAGAAAGATATGTAGCTGCAATTGAGATCAGCAGTTCGAAAATAATGGTCGCGGTCGGGAAACTTCGGCCCAATAACCAGCTCGACGTCATAGCGTGCGAGCAAGACAAGGGTGTGGAGGGCGTCAGATACGGCGTGATCCAGAATCCTGAAGATACCTCCATGCGTATCCAGCACCTCCTTGCCAAAATCCAGCGCCGTAATTCGGTGGCACCCCGGGAGATCGTCGGGGTATATGTCGGGCTCTCCGGCCGTTCGCTTCGTTCGCTCACAATCGAGGTGAGCCGTAATCTTCCGGAAGATACGGAAATCACCTCTGAAATCATCGCAGGCCTGCGGGCTCAGGCGCTTGAAACGGCCATCGACAACTCTCTTGAAGTGGTCGATGCCATTCCCCGTGTGTTCCGGGTCGGAAAAAACGACACCACTTCCCCCAAGGGGATGATCGGCAACAGCATAAAGGGAACCTACGATCTCATCGTCTGCCGTCCTGAAATCAAACGCAACCTCGTGCGCACACTCCACGACAAGCTCGGCCTCAAGATCAACGGAGCCATGGTCACCGCCCTCTGCACCGGCCAGCTTGTGGCGCGCCCCGAGGAGAAACGCCTCGGATGCATGCTCGTGGATATGGGAGCCGAGACGACAACCGTAACAATCTACCGCAGCGGTCACCTCCGCTATTTCGCAACCCTCCCGTTAGGAGGACGCAACATCACACGTGACATCACTTCGCTGCACGTCCTTGAAGACCGTGCCGAAGACCTCAAGACCACTTCCGGCGACGCCATTTCCCGCGACGCCGTCTCCTCACTCAACATCAACGGCCTCAAGATGACGGATGTCTCCAATCTCGTCGTGGCCCGTTCGGAGGAGATAGTGGCCAATATCGTTGAGCAGATATCCTACGCCGGGCTTCAGGATAAGGACCTCCCCGGAGGAATCATCTGCATCGGCGGCGGATCGCAACTGCGCGGTATGCTTGAGCTTCTGGGCAACAAGAGCAAGCTCACCGTGCGCCGCGGATCGCTACCCAGCTTCATAAGGATAGAAGATACCAAGGCTCCGTCGTTCGAGATTATCGAACTCGCATCAGTGCTATACACGGGAGCCACCAACAATAACGCTGAATGTCTCACCATTCCGGTGCGCGAGACGCTTCCTCCGACCGGGGTTCCGCATGTCGATGAACCCGTCTATGAGGAGCCGGCTCCGCGCGTCAAGGAGAAGAAGAAGAAGTCCGGACCCTCGAAATGGAGCAAGTTCGGAACCAAGATATCCTCTTTCTTCACCGGCGTCGATGATGAAGACGACGACATCATCGAATAATTCACCTACTCACCTCAGACACAATGACAGAAGAATTCACTTTAGACAACGATATACGCGACATTACGGACACCTCCGAATTCGCGGATGAAAGAAACGACGCGATCATCAAGGTGGTCGGGGTCGGAGGCGGCGGATGCAACGCTGTCAGCTACATGTATAAGCTCCACATTCCGCATGTGAATTTCGTGGTATGCAACACCGACCTCCAGAGCCTCGAGATGTCGCCCGTGCCCAACAAGATTCTTTTAGGCGAGGGTCGCGGAGCCGGCAACAAGCCCGAAGTGGGACGCAAATACGCCGAAGAGAACAGTGAAAAGATAGCCGAACTATTCAAGGATCATACCGAAATGGTTTTCATCACCGCAGGTATGGGAGGAGGCACCGGAACGGGTGCCAGTCCGGTAGTGGCCAAAATCGCCAAGGAGGCCGGAATGTTGACAATCGGCATCGTCACCGTTCCCTTTCTTTTCGAAGGTCAGAAAAAGATCCTGAAAGCTCTTGCCGGAGCGAAGGAGATGCAGGGCCATGTAGATTCGCTGCTGGTTATCAACAACGAGAACCTCATCGACCTCTACAAGGACCTCAATTTCTTCAATGCGTTCAGCAAGGCCGACGACACGCTTGCCAATGCCGCGCGCTCTATCTCGGAGATTATTTCCGATCCCTGCTACATCAATGTCGATTTCCAGGATGTGAAGACCACCCTGCGCGAATCCGGCACAGCCATCATCTCCACTGCCGAAGGAGAAGGGGAACACCGCATCACGGATGCCATCCAGAACGCCCTGCACTCCCCTCTTCTGAAGAGTCACGACATATACACGGCAAAACGGCTTCTGTTGAAGTTCATGTGCTGGAAGGATTCCCCCAACCCGCTCCGCATGGAAGAGATTTCGGAAATCACGCAGTTCACATCGAAGCTCCCGTCGAGTATCGATGTGAAGTGGGGTATCGGCGATGACCCTTCGTTGGGAGAGAAGGTGAAGATCACGGTCCTCGCCTCCGGATTCGAAGGAATGCTCAAGGATGACGAGAGCGACAGCAACGGAGGCCGCGGCGGCGTCATAGACATGGCGGGCGGCTCCGAGGATAAACGCAAGGAAGAGGAGCAGGAGAAGCAGAAGACGGAGGAGATAATCTCCGACTACTACGGCGCCGACCGCCTCGTGCAGCAATCGCGTATGACCGACAAGACCCGTTTCGCGGTCCTCACCCCCTCGATGTTCGATGACGACGAGGTGATTGCCCTCATAGAGCATACACCGGCCTATAACCGTCCCCCTAAATTCAACGAACAGCTCAAGAAGATGCATGAAGCCACGGTCGTGCCTGAATCCAAACCGGACATCCGCGACTCCTTCTCGCAGCCTCTCAATCCCTATCAGGCCGGAACAACGGGCCGCAACAGTGCCGGAAACAACCCGCCGAAGAACGGCGGAAACAGCGGCGGAGGCGGAAACGTCATCACGTTCTGATCATAGAAAAGCAGCTTAGGACTGATTATAAAAGCAAATAAAGTACTGATTATAAAAAACAGTTTAAGTACTGATGGAAAATAAATTTTCAATGGTGGCCAAGACCTTCCAGGGCCTTGAGGATGTGCTCCGCGACGAGCTTATCTCCTTAGGAGCCGAAAATGTGGAGATGGGCCGCCGCATGGTCAGCTTCGAGGGCGACCTCGCGCTGATGTATAAGGCAAACCTATGCTGCCGCACGGCGCTGAGGATCCTGAAGCCTATTGAAAAATTCACGGCCCACGATCCCGACGAGCTTTATGACATCGTCCGCGACATCGAATGGGAGAAATATATGGATGCCGATACCACCTTCTCTATCGACTCCACGGTAAACAGCGAGGAGTTCACACATTCAAAATTCGTGACTTACCGTGTCAAGGACGGCATCGTTGACCATTTCCGCGACACCACCGGACAACGCCCATCCATCCGCGTGGCAGGCGCCGACCTGATGCTTAACGTCCATATCTTCGACGACCGCGTCACTATCTCGCTCGATTCGAGCGGCGAGCCCCTCTCTAAACGTGGCTACCGCGTTGAGCAGACAGAGGCCCCGATCAACGAAGTCCTGGCGGCCGGAATCATCATGAAGACCGGCTGGAGAGGCGATTGTAATTTCGTGGATCCGATGTGTGGTTCCGGAACATTCCTCATCGAGGCCGCTCTCATAGCAGCAAATATCAATCCGGGTATCTACAGGGAGTATTTCGCTTTCGAGAAATGGTCCGACTTCGATAAAGAGCTCTTCGAGGATATATATAACGACGACAGCGCCGAACGCGAATTCGACTTCAAGATATATGGAGGAGACATCGATCCGGAGGCAGTGGCTATAGCCCGTCGCAATATCCGTTCAGCGAAGGTAGAGGAGATGGTGGAACTCTTCTGTCGCCCTATGAGCGACTGGACAGATAATCCCGAGGCCGGAATCCTCGTGATGAATCCACCTTACGGAGCGCGCCTCAAGCCCGATGACATGACAGAATTGTATCGCGGGATAGGAACGTCACTGAAAAAGCATTTCCCAGGATATCACGCCTGGATTATCGGCATGAACGACGATGACTTCGCCAATATAGGCCTCAAGCCTTCGATGAAGATTCCGCTGCTCAACGGTAGTCTGGAATGTTCGCTGCGTGAGTATGTGCTCTTCGACGGAACCTATTCAGATTTCCGGGCCGACGGCGGAAAGGTAAGCAGATACGGCGAGGAGGATGAGGAGGAACGTCGTCCCAGGAAGATGAAACACCTTTCGGATGATGAGTGGAAGGCGGAAACACGCAAGTTCGGACATGGCAAGGACCGTCCCTCGAAAGGTCCCAAAGCCGGGAAAGGGGGAAAGGGAGGCTTCGGATCCGACCGACGATTCGATAAGAAGAACAAGCCGTCGCGAGGCGAAAAGAAATACGATATGTCGGAGCGTCCCGAACGGCGTGAATATAATGACCGTCCCGAACGCCGCAGCTATGAAGGAGACCGAAAGGGCAACCGTCAGGAACGCCGCAGCTATGAAGGAGACCGAAACGGCAACCGTCAGGAACGCCGAAACTACGGAGGAGACCGCAACGGCGACCGTCAGGAACGCCGCAACTATGGAGGAAACCGCAACGGCGACCGTCAGGAACGACGCGATTACGGAGGAAACCGCCCCCAAAGCGGATACAAGAGTCGCGAAGCGGTGTCGGTCAATCCGCAGGGACCCAAGATCG
>JAIDPP010000136.1:7229-21827 GCA_029062725.1 Muribaculaceae bacterium
CCGAAAACGCCCACATATTTTCAAATGTCCCCATGCGCTCCCGAAAAAGGAAATTCAACTCCGAAGAGGAGGATTGATGAATGATTAAATACAAGACCATCGGCCCCGGTGGATTTGCCGGAGCAATCCTGCTGACTCTGCTCCTTACAGCCATCCTATATTTCACCGGAGGATTCAACGTCATCGAAGGGAATCTGGGAGTATGCCTTCCATCCCCTGATCTATGGAATATTCCCCGCGAATGGTCGTGGGGAATCAACCTCGCGCTCATCCTTGTATGCGGCGTGGGGTTGATATTTTTCAACAAGGCCTATTCCGTGATCCAGACTGCCGACCTGGTGCTGCCGTCAATGTTCCTTGTGCTGACGGCGTGCACACCCTGGGCCGGAGGGCCTCTGGGCTCCTCCTCCCTTATGGCGGTGACAAACCTCATCTGTCTCTCGGCGATCTTCGCATGCTACAAAAGCCGTAACGCCACTCAGCAGGTGTTCACTGTGGCCACGTTGCTCTCGGTCGGAAGCATGTTCCAGTACGCCTTCATATTCCTGATGCCGGGATATATCCTAATAGGACTAATGATGAAATGTTTCCGGATAAAGGAACTTATCGCCTTCATGCTTGGGATAGCCGCTCCATACTGGATCGCCATAGGAATGGGACTCATACCTCTCGAGGCTTTCCATCTTCCGTCGTTCAGCACGCTCTTCGACAAAGTGACTCCGGGAAGCGAACTCCTTATCGGATGCGTAACCCTGGGCTTCACGGCTCTTGTCGGGGTGATCATGGCCCTCAATAACGCTGTGAAGCTTTATGCCGGAAATTCCCAGCGCAGACTCTACAACAATGCTATAGCCGTGCTGGGGTTGATATGTGTAGCGGGTATGATTCTCGATTTTAATAACCTCCCGACCTATCTGGCCACTTTTTTCATCACTATAGCCGTCCAGATAGCCAATACCTTCGCGCTTTGGAACATCCGCCGCGGACATTTATGGCTTTTGGGGATCACAACCCTATATGTCACGGTCTTTCTCATAATGGCTCTCTGATATCCTAAAACAACATGGAGAAATGAAACAACATCCCCTTTTAATCGCCGACGAGAACATCCCACGGCTACGCGGCCGTCTCGAAAACGCGGCCGATATGCGTTATCTGCCGCAGGAGGAGATAACGCCCGAAGCGGTCAGGGAGGCCGACGCCATTATCGTCCGCACCCGCACCGAATGTAACGAACTCCTCCTGAAGGACTCCTCGGTAAGACTCGTGGTTACCGCCACGATCGGCACCGACCATATCGATATCCCCTGGTGCGAGAGCCGGGGAATAGAGGTGGCCAACGCCCCGGGATGCAACGCTCCCGGAGTGGCGCAGTATGTATGGAGTTCACTGCTCAGGCTTGGCTTTACTCCCGGGCGCCACAAGCTCGGCATCATCGGATGCGGAAACGTGGGGGGTATCGTGGCGCAATGGGGAGAGGCCTTAGGCACGGAGATGGCTGTCTCCGATCCTCCCCTCAGCAGGAGGAACGGGGGAGCTATCGACTTCTCCGCCCGGGGACTGCATGTTAGCACGGCGCAGATAAGGGAAACTTCTCTCGATGACATTTTGCGCGAATGTGACGCCATTACACTGCACACCCCGCTCACAAGCAACGGAGAGTCGGCGACATACCATCTCATAGGCCCACGCGAACTGTCGCTCATGAAGCCGGGAGCCATTCTTGTCAACGCAGCCAGGGGTGCGGTGGTGGATAATGAAGCGTTGAGAATGAAACTGAAAGAGGGGAACATCCGCGCCGTTCTCGACACATGGGAGGGCGAGCCGGCGCTTGATCGCGAACTGCTTGAGATGACCGATATAGCCACTCCCCATATCGCAGGTTATTCTCGGCAGGGAAAGGAGCGGGCCACGCGCATGGCTCTTGAGGCCGTGGCCGGGAAATTCGGGTTGATGGCAGATACCTCCGGACTGGAGGGAACCTATTCGGCGCCCGTGCAGCTGACTCCGGAGAGGATCACGTCTTCCTATGACCCTTTTGAGGACACAACCGCCCTGAAGAGGGATCCCGAAGGATTCGAGCGCCTGCGACATGATTACCGTTACCGCGAAGAAACGAACTGAGGATGAATTACAATAAGAGATATTATGTGGTCTGGAAAGGCCGACAGCCGGGAGTGTATGACAGTCTTGAGGATGCTATGGAGCAGGTTGACGATTATCCCGGTGCGCTTTTCAAGAGTTACGGGAGTCCGGCTGAAGCCGCCGAGGCTTACCGCAAGGGTGAGCGGAGGAGCGACCGCGAACAATTGAGCGGACTCATGGTGGGAGCCGGCGAACACCGGCTGCCCAAAGCCGGCGAGCCGGATTATTTCCAGTTTCCGGAAATAGACCTGAACGGCTGGGCCGTAGATGCCTCTTGTCTCGGAAATCCCGGAAAGATGGAATATCGCGGAGTGGAGCTTATTAGCGGTCGTGAATTGTTCCGGGTCGGCCCTTTCGAGAAATCAACCAACAATATAGGCGAATTTCTGGCTATTGTCCATGCCCTTGCCCTCCAGAAAAAATTAGGGGAGCAACATACCATTTACAGCGACTCGCGCACAGGAATGGCCTGGGTCCGCAACCGTAAGGTCAAGACGAATCTGACACGCGACAGCCGCAACGAACCCTGCTTCTGCATGATGGAGCGTGCGTTGGCATGGCTCAACTCGAATCCGGCTACGGGCTATCCCAAGATATTGAAATGGGAGACTGACCGCTGGGGAGAAGTGCCGGCAGATTTCGGCAGAAAAGGATGAATCCGCAGCGCATCAACGATATCCTGAAGAGTCACGGTGCCGTCGCTGTGGGCGTGAGTGCCGCTGACGTCACCCCGCCGGAAGCGATGCAGGCCTTCGACCGCTGGATAGCGGCCGGACACAACGCCGGAATGGGATATATGGCCAACCATCGGGCAATCCGCCGCGACCCGGGGTTGCTTCTCGAGGGAGCGAGGAGCGTGATCTCCCTGGCTTTCCCCTTCGCTCCCTCTCGGTTCAGGGATTCCTCGGAAGGAATGATAGCTTGCTACGCATACGGCGACGACTACCACGACGCGCTCCGGGCGCGCCTTTCGGAGGCCGTGGAGGAACTCCGCGCAGAATTCGGAGGTGAATGGCGTGTCTGCATCGATTCGGCTCCGCTGTTGGAGCGTTACCGTGCGGTCCGCGCCGGCATCGGGAGCACCGGCCGTAACGGAGCCGTGATTGTCCCCGGATTCGGAAGCATGGTCTTTCTCGCCGAATTAATTACAACCCTTGAGCTGCCGGAAACATCCCGACCGGAATCTTCCCCGTCAAATTGTGATATGACGCAATACCTCGAAATGCCTCACACGCAGGCATGCCTGAATTGCGGAGCCTGCGTGCGCGCATGTCCGGGAAGGGCGATACTTCCTGACGGCACGGTTGATGCGAGGCGATGCCTGAGCTATCTCACCATCGAGCATCGCGGGGAATGGGAGCCGGATGTGGCGAGGGGCATAATGGATTCTCCTGTCGGAAAGTCAGTGATGTTCGGATGCGATATCTGCCTGCGCGTGTGTCCGCTCAACAAATCCATCCCCCCTACCGATATAGCTGAATTTCAGCCGCGCGACGAGATCTTTTACCTGCGCCGCCGTGAGGTGGAGAGTATGACTCCGGAAGAATTTTCCCGGCGTTTCAAAGGCTCACCCCTCAAACGGGCAAAACTCTCTGGACTCAAAAGAAACTGCGGATTTAAGTGAAATATGAAATTAATCAGCTAATTATTGTTTTTATTCATAAAAATTCATTAAATTTGAGGCCGAATCCAACTATTCAAAACCTAAGCTTGCCTCTAAGGCAATTCTAAGGATGTCTCTGAGGCAAAAAGATTTCATTAGTGTCAGGCTCCGGCCGTCAACTCAAACCTAAACGAGACAACATGAAAAGAAATAGAGTGTGTAGCGTTGTAATCTCCCTGTTGCTGACATATCCGCTCGCCTTCGCACAGGCTCCCGCGGGATATTATGATTCTCTTGACGGCAAAAGCGGTCAAGAGCTCTTTAATGCCGTAAAAGCGGTGGGGAAAAAAGGACATCACGCCATTTCATACGGCGAAACCACCTGGAATGCATTCCGCTCCACGGATGTCCGCACCGTAAACGGTGTCCAGTGCTGGTGGGATATGTATAGCTCCAACAATGTGGCCGTCTCTTCCGGACACCCGGGGATGAATATCGAACATTCCGTTGCCAACTCATGGTGGGGAGGCACTAAAAACGACGCCTATAAGGATATCGTGCATCTAAACCCATCGAACTCCGATGCGAACAGCAAGAAAGGGAACTATCCTCTCGGTGAGATCAACGGCGCCTCCAAATGGGACAACGGTGTGACTTTCATAGGCTCCCCGGTAAGCGGTCAGGGTGGAGGTTGCACTCAGGTCTATGAGCCTCACGATATGTATAAAGGAGATTTCGCCCGGGTATTCATGTATATGTTCACCGTATATGACGACATAACATGGAAGGCAGCCTCCGGAACCGGCACCGACGGCAAGGGACGTATGTATGACTACTCCGGCGGCAAAGCCACTCTTCAGCCTTGGGCCAGCAAGATGATGCTCGCATGGAGTGTCGCCGACCCGGTGAGTGAAAAGGAGGTGATGCGAAACAACGGAATACATAAAGAGCAGGGAAACCGCAATCCTTTCATAGACCTGCCGGATCTCGCCGACTATCTCTGGGGGAGCAAGAAGAATCAGACCTACCATATCGAGGGCAACCATGATCCCGAGCCGGGTCCGACGGAGGATCCGGAAGATCCCGAGACTCCGGAAATTCCGGAAAATCCGGGTTACGAAGATCCCTCGGCCGGATTTACCGGAAAATATCTCCTTGCAGAGAGCATGGATGATATCGTCACCGGGGCAAGCTATCTGATCGTAGCGGAGACTACAATGTCGCCTATGTCGGTCAATTCCGGAAACAACTGTCTCAAACCTGTCGGAGGAGACTCTCCGCTGAGTGTCTCCGGAAGCCAGTTCTCCTCCGTTCATGAGGAGGCGGCCCATCTGACGCTGACCGCCGTCGCCGACGGCTATCTGCTTCGCCTCTCCGACAAGACAGGAAAAGAACTCGGCTATCTATCCTCCCCGAAAATTAAGAATGTCTCAATAGCCTCAAGTCCCGATGAGGCGGGGACAGTGGCCAAGGTATCTGTAGCCGGAGGAAAGGCATCGATAGAATTCGGTGTCGGCCCGCTGAAATACAATCCGTCGGCCAAGATGTTCCGCACCTACCCTCCTACCACCGGAGGTATGGAAGGACTGCTGCTTTACCGTCACGTTCCAGATACCACCACCGGACGACTTCCCGTGGAGAAAGACCGCTTCCGCGTGATAGTGAAGGGATCAAGCATCATCGCTCCCGAGGGGGCCATGATATTCGACCTCAACGGCCGCCCTGTGAACGGCGAGAATCTCGAGGCAGGAGTATATATCGTAGTCTCTCCCGCAACCGGAAAAGCCATCAAGGCGATAATCGGAAATTAAACTTTCAGATCTAATTCCGCAACCTGACAAAACCTATAATAAATGAAAAGAATTTTACTTTCTGCCGCCATCCTCTCAAGCCTGATAGCCCGCGGGGAGATTCCCGCCGGATATTACGACGCTCTCGCAGGGAAAAGCGGCGATGAACTGAAAGCCGCCGTAAAGGAGGCATCCCATCCTGACGACCATACCGTCATCACCTACAACACACATACATGGGATGCTTTCCCAAAGACAGATGTGCGCGTGATCGACGGCAGGGAGGTATGGTGGGACATGTACAGCAACAAACTGATCACCACCGAGAACCATGTCGGGCTTGATATCGAGCACTCGGTAGCAAACTCCTGGTTCGGCGGCAAAGAGGCCAAGGTGCCGTTCACCGACCTTTTCCATCTCAATCCATCCGACCGCGAGGCCAACGGCAAGAAGAGCGACAATCCTCTGGGTGAGGTAAACGAAGTGATCTGGGAGAACGGACTCGTAAAACTCGGCAAACCTAAAGCGGGCACCGCGGGAAAAGCCACCAAGGTCTTCGAGCCGGCCGACGAATATAAAGGAGATTTCGCGCGAGCGTATTTCTATGTCTTCACCGCCTACGACACCGAGACTTGGAAGACCGACCAGTCGATGTTCTCCTTCGACACCACCGTCCGTCTCGAGCCCTGGGCTGTGGAGATGCTCTGCCGCTGGGCCAAGAACGACCCTGTGGATACCAAGGAACTTATGCGTAATGAAGAGATATACCTCATTCAGCACAATCGCAATCCCTATATCGATTATCCCGAACTTGTAGATTATATCTGGGGCGACCGCAAAGGAGAGGCATTCACCCCCGGGGAAGCGGCAAAAGCCATCGACCGACCCGCCGAACCGGTTTTCACCGGAAAATGGCTGCGCGGAGTCAACACCTACGATTCCAGATGGTGGGACGCCGAGCTTATCGGAATCTCCCATGACGAGGGAGAGCTCTGGGTGAGTGTCAACAACGGCGACTGGCAACAGTATGGCCCCGGAGTCTCCATTCCGGCCGCCGGAAGCCACGGAGCCTCCTATTCTATGGCGGCATACACCGAGACCGAGCGCGATGGCTACACCCTGCGCAGCCCCATCGCACGTCTCTCCCTTACGGGCCGCGATCCCAAGGCCGATGATTATACCGAGGCCCGTTGGACTCCCGTGACCTCCACCGACGCTTTTCTCCCTTCCTCCGACCTCTATATCGTCCGGGCTGCTGTCAACGGCCACGTGATGAGTTATACAGGAGGAACAAGTTCCAATTCTTACCAGTATGACGGCGGCCTGGTAAAGAGCGACGGTGATGATACCGTACTTCTCCCCGTAGAGGCGGCTGTGTTAAGGTTTGTACCGAGCGAGGGAGGCAAATATCTTCTCGAGGTGCTCGATCCCCTCGATTCCTCCTCCAAAGGGTATTGGAACGTGATGGGCTCCGGAAACAAGAACCAGCTTAAGGCTAATGCGGGCACAGTCGCTACCGTGGATTTCGACGCCGACGGCAACGCCCTCATCTCCTTCGACGGCGGAAAGCGCCTCCAATATAATAATCAGGACTGGCGTTTCACCAATTACAGCACTAATCAGGGACCTGTCGGCCTCTCGCGTTTCACCAATTTCATCGATGTCACCACAGGCATAGTCGAAACTCCCGAGACCGGAGAATGTGTAGCCATCGACGGCAACAATATCATCCTTCCCGAGGGATGGATCCTCTATGAACTCAACGGACGTGCCTCTTCGGGCCGCGGACTCGAAAACGGTATCTACATTGCCCGTTCGGCATCAGGCAAAGCCGTGAAGATACTTATTGCAAGATAAAAATCACCGGAGGCAACGGAGCTGTCCGGAAACAGCTGAATCCCTCCATATTATAATCATCAAAACAATTCGTTATGTCAGAAGAAACGAATGTAAAGACCATCGATAAGGTGGTCATCCGTTTCGCCGGAGACTCCGGCGACGGCATGCAGCTTGCCGGAAATATTTTCTCCAATATCTCCGCAGGCGAAGGGAATGAAATCTCCACCTTCCCTGACTATCCCGCAGAAATCCGCGCCCCGCAGGGTTCACTTAGCGGTGTCTCCGGTTATCAGGTCAGCGTCGGTAAGGATGTCCACACTCCCGGCGACGCCGCCGATGTGCTCGTGGCCATGAATCCCGCCGCGCTTAAGACTAACCTGAAATATCTTCGTCCCGACGGTATCATCATTTGCGACGAAGAATCTTTCACTCCCTCGAATCTCAAAAAGGCGGAATATGCCGGCGACGACCCTGTGGCCGAACTCGGCATCGACCCCAAACGCATAATGCTTGTGCCGATGACCTCTCTGCTCAAGCACACTCTCGCCGACTCGGGTCTCGACCAGAAGGCCATGATGAAATGCAAGAACATGCTGGCCTTAGGCGTGATCTGCTGGCTCTTCGATCGCCCCGTAGATAGCGTGCTCAAGAAGCTTCAGGCAAAATTCGCCAAGAAACCCGCCGTATATGAGGCTAACGCCAAGGTGGTGCAGGCCGGCTGGGACTATGGCCACAACACCCATAGCTCGATGCCAGTCTATCGCATCGAATCTTCTACATCGGCTCCCGGAACATATATCGACATCACGGGCAACACCGCCACGGCATGGGGTCTCATCATGGCTTCAGAGAAGAGCGGCCGCCCCCTCTTCTTAGGCTCCTACCCTATCACCCCCGCCACAGATATCCTGCATGAGCTGGCAAAGCGCAAGGATCTCGGCGTGAAGGCTATCCAGATGGAGGATGAGATCGCCGGAGTATGCTCAGCAATCGGCGCCTCATACGCCGGACGCCTCGCCGTCACCTCCACTTCAGGCCCTGGACTCTCTCTGAAATCGGAGGGTATCGGTCTGGCCGTCATGGCGGAGCTTCCGCTGGTTGTAGTGGATGTGCAGCGCGGCGGACCCTCCACCGGCCTTCCTACCAAGACCGAGCAGACTGATCTCATGCAGGCTCTCTACGGCCGTAACGGCGAGTCGCCTCTCTGCGTAGTGGCCGCCACGAGCCCAACCGACTGCTTCGACATGGCCTTCAACGCGGCGAAGATAGCTGTAGAGCACATGACCCCCGTGATTCTTCTCACCGACGCCTTCATCGCCAACGGCTCCTCGGCCTGGAGAGTGCCCGAGGAGAAAGATTTCCCCGAAATCAAACCGCGTTTCGTCACTAAAGAACAACTTGAGGCCGGATGGAAACCCTATACCCGCACCGGCGAGGACTTCTCCCGCTTCTGGGCCGTTCCGGGAACTGAAGGCGCCATGCACCGCGTAGGCGGCCTCGAGAAGGATTTCAACACCTCGGTGATATCCACCGACGGTCCGAACCATCAGCAGATGGTCGATGTGCGCCGTAAAAAGGTAGCCGCCATCGCAAACGACATCCCCCTGATGGAACCTCTCTTTGACGAGGAAGCCGATACTATCCTTCTTGGCTGGGGCGGAACATACGGCCATCTGCGCACAGCAGCCGAGGAACTCAACGCCGAAGGACATAAGGTAGCTTTCTATCAGTTCAGATATATCAACCCGCTGCCCGCCAACACCATCGAGACGCTAAAGAAATATAAGCGCATCATTGTGGCAGAGCTCAACACCGGAATGTTTGCCGATTACCTTCAGATGCATCTCCCCGGAAAGGAGATCCTGCGCATAAACAAGGTAGAGGGCCAGCCCTTCCTTGTAAAAGAGATTGTCGAGGGAGTCAAGAAATATTTATAATTGCGATTATGGAAGAACAGAAGAATTCAGGTTTCACACCTGCCGATTATAAGAACAGTCAGAGCGCCCGGTGGTGTCCCGGCTGCGGCGACCACGCCATTCTCAACGTGCTGCACAAAGCTATGGCCGAACTCGGCGTGGCTCCGAAGGACACTGCCGTTATCTCGGGTATCGGCTGCAGCTCGCGTCTCCCCTACTATATGAACACCTACGGCATGCATACCATCCACGGCCGCGCGGCCGCTATCGCGACGGGAGTGAAGGTGGCCAATCCGGAACTGACCGTCTGGCAGATCTCCGGCGACGGAGACGGACTCGCCATAGGCGGAAATCATTTCATCCATGCCGTAAGAAGGAATGTGGATATCAATATCCTTCTTTTCAATAATAAGATCTACGGTCTGACAAAGGGCCAGTACTCCCCTACATCCGACCGAGGCTTCGTCTCCAAATCCTCCCCTTATGGCACAGTGGAGGATCCCTTCATCCCTGCCGAACTCTGCTTCGGGGCGCGCGGCAATTTCTTCGCCCGCTCGATCGACATCCTGCTCGACAATACGCGTGAATGTATGGTGGCAGCAGCCCGCCATAAGGGTGCGGCAGTAGTGGAGGTGATGCAGAACTGCGTGATCTTCAACCACGGAATACATGAGTATTTTGCCAACAAGGAGAACCGCGACGAACACACCATCATCCTGCGCCACGGCGAGAAGATGCTCTTCGGCAAGGATAATTCCAAAGGACTCGTGCAGGAAGGCTTCGGCCTGAAGGCCGTTACAATCGGCGAGGATGGTTATACGATGGAGGATGTGCTGGTGCATGACGCTCATGCGCGCGCCAATTTCCTGCAGCAACAGCTCGCCATGATGGATGGACACGATCTCCCGCTCGCACTCGGCGTGATACGTGACTATGACGCTCCGGCCTATGACGAGGAGGTGGACCGCCAGACCAAGGAGGTCTCCGCGAAGAAAGGCTTCGCCAATCTACGCGACATGATACTCAAGACCTGCGAGCACTGGACTATTGAATAAGGGTAGAAACGGTGGGCCGGTAATCGCAAAATAACCTGCCCACCGCTTATCATATCCTTCTAAACAACTCCGGTATGCACAATTTGAAAAAATTTGTGCAAAAATTGCGGAAAAATTTCTCTATTAGAATTTTTTTTATTTACTTTGCAACCTGAAACTTAGCGGACACCCTGAAAACGCCGGTCCGAAGCTGAAATAAGGTCATGGTAAAAGTAAGGAAAAGGAATGGTTTCCTGCGCCAGCAAAGTCGATAGAAAACAAGAACTAAATAAATTATCAACAAAATTTTACAGATATGTCAGATATCGAAAACAAAGTAAAAGAGATCATCGTGGATAAGCTCACAGTAGATGAGGCAGAGGTAACCCCCAACGCAGAGTTCAGCAAGGATCTCGGTGCAGATTCACTTGACACAGTAGAGCTCATCATGGAGTTCGAGAAAGCGTTCGACATCACCATCCCAGACTCTGACGCAGAGAAGATCGTTACTGTCGGCGACGCTATCAAATACATCGAGGAGGCTAAGGCCTAAATCCGATTTTCCGGCTCTCTATGCCGGATTCAGAAACAGATGACCATCATTCCGGCATCGGGAACGGCAGTTTCCGGTGTCGGAAATTAAACATAAAATCCGGATATGGAATTAAAAAGAGTTGTAGTAACCGGTCTGGGTGCCCTTACCCCGATAGGCAACGACGTTAAGACCGCATGGGAGAATGCTGTCAACGGCGTTAGCGGCGCCGGCCCGATCACTCACTTCGATGCCACTAAATTCAAGACTCAGTTTGCCTGCGAAGTGAAAGACTTTAACGGTGCAGAGCATTTCGACCGCAAAAAGGTCCGTCAGCTTGACCTCTACGCGCAGTATGCGCTCGTAGCCGCCAAGGAAGCCATTGACGACGCTGATCTTGAAAACGAGAACATTGACAAAAACCGCGTGGGTGTGATTTTCGCAGCCGGAATCGGCGGCCTCCATACTTTTGAGGAGGAAGCAGGCTATTTCGCCATTCACGGCGAGGAGCAAGGGCCTAAATACAACCCTTTCTTCATACCCAAGATGATCGCCGACATCGCCGCCGGCCATATTTCGATCGACCACGGTTTCCGCGGTCCTAACTTCGGAACGGTATCGGCATGCGCTTCATCGACCAACGCCTTGATCGACGCTTTCAATATCATCCGTCTCGGCCAGGCCGACGCTATCGTGGCCGGAGGCGCCGAGGCCGCGGTATTCCCTGCAGGCGTGGGCGGCTTCAATTCGATGAAAGCCCTCTCCACCCGCAACGACGACCCCAAGACCGCTTCACGTCCCCTCTCCGGCTCCCGCGACGGTTTCGTTATCGGCGAAGGAGCGGCCGCACTCGTGCTCGAAGAGCTTGAACATGCAAAGGCGCGCGGAGCGAAAATCTATGCCGAAGTAGCTGGTGGCGGAATGAGCGCCGATGCATACCATATCACAGCCACTCATCCCGAAGGACTCGGAGCAAAACTCGTCATGGAGAATGCTCTCAAGGACGCCGGAATGAAGCCTGAGGATATCGACTACATCAACCTCCACGGAACATCGACTCCCGTCGGCGACATCGGTGAAGTAAAGGCCATCAAGGAAGTCTTCGGTGACCATGCACACACCATGAGCCTCAGCTCCACAAAGTCGATGACCGGACACCTTCTTGGAGCTACCGGTGCCCTCGAAGCCCTCTTCAGTGTGAAGGCCATTCAGGATGGAATCGTGCCCCCTACAATCAACCACGTGGAAGGAGACAACGATCCTGAAATCGACTATACCCTCGACTTCACTTTCAACACAGCAAAGAAAAAAGAGATCAAGTCGGCCCTATCCAATACCTTCGGATTCGGAGGCCACAACGCGGCCATCATCCTGAAGAAATACGAGGAGTAATCTTTTTAAATAAAATTTAATAACGGTCGGATCATAACTTATTGATTCGACCGTTATTTTATATTTTCACTTCCTCACCTCGTTTTTTTTTATTATCTTTGTAGATTGAAGAGGAAGCGTTATTACCTATGGCTTGCTCCCCTTAAACAGTCGCAATTATGGCAATAGAAGAGGAAGAGAAACAGAATAAATCATATCAGGCGGACAATATCCAGGTGCTCGAAGGTCTCGAGGCCGTCCGCAAACGTCCGTCAATGTATATCGGTGATACGGGTATCAGGGGTCTTCACCATCTGGTATATGAGGTGGTCGATAACTCCATTGACGAGGCTCTCGCCGGATATGCCGACCATATCGAAGTGACTATCCTTGAGAACAATTCGATCAAGGTGGTCGATAACGGCCGAGGAATCCCCGTCGATATGCACGAGAAAATGCATAAACCCGCTTTGGAGGTGGTCCTCACCGTCCTCCATGCCGGAGGTAAGTTCGACAAAGGTTCCTACAAGGTCTCGGGAGGTCTTCATGGCGTCGGTGTCAGCTGCGTCAACGCCCTTTCAGACTATCTACGCGCCGAAATCCACCGCGACGGCAAGATCCACATGCAGGAATACGCCTACGGAAAGCCCACAAGCGAACTCACCGTAATAGGGGAGACGGATCACACCGGAACCACCGTACTGTTCCATCCGGACGCCTCCATTTTCTCCGAAACCATCTACGATTACGAGACTTTGGCCAACCGTCTGCGCGACCTGGCGTTCCTCAATGCCGGCATAAGACTCAAACTTACAGATATGAGGGTGCTCGACGAAGAGGGGAACCCAAAATCCGATATTTTCTACAGCGAGGAAGGACTCAAGGAATTCGTCAAATATATCGATGAAGGAAAGACTCCGCTTATCGAGGATATCATCCATCTCAAGACCGAAAAGAACGGCGTCCCCATCGAGGTGGCTATGACCTATAACACGGACTTCAATGAGAACATCTATTCCTACGTCAATAATATCAACACCATAGAGGGAGGAACTCACCTCACCGGATTCCGCCGCGGTTTGACCACCACCCTCAAGAAATATGCCGACGATAACGGCATGCTCGAGAAGATGAAGATAGAGCTGTCGAAGGAGGACTTCCGCGACGGTCTGACAGCTGTGATATCGGTGAAAGTGGCCGAACCTCAGTTCGAAGGCCAGACAAAGACAAAACTCGGCAACAACGAGGTGTCGGGAGCGGTGCAGAGTTCTGTAAGCGAAGCGCTGCGCACATATCTTGAGGAGCACCCCAATCAGGCAAAGACTATCGTAAATAAGGTGAAACTGGCCGCCGAAGCGCGCCACGCCGCCTATTCAGCGCGAATGCGCGTGCAGAACAAGAGTGCATTCTCCGGCGCAGGACTTCCCGGCAAATTGGCTCCCTGCAAGAGCCGCGATGCTGTGGAATGTGAGCTTTTCCTTGTCGAGGGAGATTCTGCCGGCGGCTCGGCCAAGCAGGGCAGAAATCCCCATTATCAGGCCATCCTCCCGCTGCGAGGCAAGATCCTGAACGTAGAGAAAGCCAACGACAGCAAGGTGCTCAGTTCTGATGAAATCGTGAATATCTACAAAGCCTTAGGCGTCACTATCGGCACCGAAGAGGATGAGAAAGCTCCCAATATGAGTAAGCTACGATACCACAAGATAGTCATCATGACCGATGCCGACGTCGATGGCGCCCATATCGCCACCCTGCTGATGACATTCTTCTACCGCCGTATGAAGCCCATCATCGAGAACGGTTATCTCTATATCGCCACGCCTCCGCTCTATAAATGCTCGCTCAAGAACAAGAAGAACGTAGAGGAATATTGCTGGACCGACCAGCAGGTGCAGCGCTTCGTGGATACTAAATGCAATGGCGAGCGCAACCGCCTCGTGCTCCAACGATACAAAGGTCTTGGTGAGATGAATCCCGAGCAGCTTTGGGAGACGACTATGGATCCCGAGAACCGTATGCTCAAGCAGGTCACCCTCACCAACGCGGCCGAAGCCGACCGCACATTCAACGTGCTGATGGGAGAGGAAGTAGCTCCCCGCCGCGACTTCATCGAATCGCACGCCACCTACGCCAACATCGACGCATAACCATCACCTCTAAACAGGACAACTAAACATCATTGAGGTTTGACCATAAAATTGCGGCAGATACGACTTACAATCGTGATCTGCTGCAATTTTATTAAAGAATGATCCTCCTAAGAAGTTGAAACATTTCTACCATTCCATTTTACAATACTTCGGTTATTTTTGAGATTTTGTTACTGGCTCCGAGAAGCCAAGTGTTTAATCCGTTAAAAATCTGATGT
>JAIDPP010000137.1 GCA_029062725.1 Muribaculaceae bacterium
TTCCGAACAGAGAAGTTAAACCTTATCACGCCGATGGTACTGCGAAAGCGGGAGAGTAGGTAACCGCCACCTTTAAATCCTCTGGAGAAATAATTCTTCCGGGGATTTTTTAAAGGCGCACGTGGCGTAATTGGTAGCCGCGCTAGACTTAGGATCTAGTGTCGAGAGACGTGGGGGTTCGAGTCCCTTCGTGCGCACTAAGCAGAGGCGACCTGAATGATCATTCAGGTCGCCTCTGCTTTTGTTTTTATATCAGATCATATAATCGTGTCAGATTGTTGCTGTAATAGGCCATACAAAGGCACGGAGTCCTAAGCGGGGCTTCTCCTCATCCAATGCCTTTAGACGTGTGAGAAGCAATTCTACTCGGTCGTCAGCCACAAATGTGAGCATGGCTTGTGCGAGTGACGGCCACGCATGGGAGCCGTAATGAGGTTCTCCTTTAAGTGAGCCACGGCCTTGCACGTTTCCGAAGGCGGTGAAGCCACGGCAGTTGCTTTTATCAAGTATCTCAATTATTTCCTGATGATGGGCTTGGTCGTAAGATATGAAAATTGCTTGCATATATTGTTTGATTATAAAATCTCGTTCCTCCGGACTTAACCGGAGGAACGATGGATGTTTAAGATTTTGCTTGCAGAAGTTTTTTCCTGAATTTCTTTCTTTGGTTTTTGACTCCGCGGCCTGCGAATACGCAGTATAGCGTTGGAACAAAAAGTAGAGTCAGGATAGTCGAGAATGTGAGACCACCGATCACGGCCACACCCATCGGACGCCACATCTCTGATCCTTGTCCGGAACCGGCTGCCATAGGAACCATACCGAGGATTGTGGTTAGGGTAGTCATCACTACAGGGCGCAGACGGGAACGTCCTCCGTCGATGACAGCTGTGCGGATTCCCATCCCTCGTTCGCGGTTAAGGGCAATGTAGTCGATAAGCACGATACCGTTCTTCACCACGATACCGATAAGCATAATTGCTCCGATCATTGACATAATATTGAGAGTATGACCGGTAAGCCAGAGAATAAGGAATACTCCGGAGAAGGCGAAGAGGAGGGAGGTCATGATGATACCGGGATAGGTGAGAGATTCAAACTGAGCCGCCATCACGATATAGACGAGAATGACGATAAGGAGGCCGAGCATCATAAGGTCGGCAAAAGAATCCTGCTGGTCCTCGAAACTACCGGCAATCTGTATAGAGACTCCGGGAGGCATATCGATGGAATTCAACTGAGCTTGAGCGTCAGCTACAACCTGCGACATTGGTACCCCGTCAACAACGGCAGATACGGTAATCAGACGCTCCCGGTCTTTTCGTTCGATAGTAGGTGGTGTGAAGCGTTCCACTACCGTACCCAGTTCTTTGAGACGCACTCCTTGCCCTGTAGAGGAATATATCATGATATTTTCTATATCAGCAATCTGAGTACGTTTATCGGGGGCATACATAACCTTGATATCATATTCCTCACCGTCCTCCCTGAACTGTGAGGCTGTAGAACCGTTAATACGGTTTCGGAGATAGAAGGCCGCTGTCTGGAGGGAGATGCCATGCATGGCGAGTTTCTCGCGATCGAAATCCACCTGATATTCCGGCTGATAATCAGAGCGCGAAATGATGACATCGGCCGTTCCGTTGATCCCTTTAAGTATTTCGGAGAGATCCTTGGCAACCTTGTCGGTATTCTCGAAGTCATAACCATATACCTCGAAATCAACGGTTGACTGACCTCCCATACCACCTCCCTGACGCCCTCCGACCATCACCTGGGCTTTCTTGAATTCCGGAAAATCCTTCTCAATGTCCTTTCGCATCTCATCCGCTATCTCTGTTATTTTTCTGTCACGATCACCGGGATCGGTCAGGGAGATATTCATTGATATGATATGAGGACCGTTGTCGGATAAGGAAGCGTAGGTATTGTCGGAACTTGCCGGACCGACGGTATAGCTCTGTATCTTTATCTCGGGATATTTCTTACGCCACATAGAATCGAGACGCGCCATGGAGGCTTCGGCCTCCTCGACACGCGAACCTATGGGGAGTTCGAGATTGACACCCAGACGTCCGTCATCCTGCGTGGGGAAAAACTCTGTGCCGACATGCTTCATAAGGAAGCATGAACCTACGAATATCCCGAGGCATACGATTATCGTGACGGTCTTGTGGGTTACGACTTTTTTAAGCAACGACGCGTAGGCGTTGTCAAACTTATCGAGACCCTTTTCAATCGGGCGATACCATTTCATTCCCGGAGCGTTCTTTTTGCGCAGACGGAGCCACTGCGAACATAGCATCGGGGTAAGCGAAAGGGCACATGCCGTAGATATAATCATCATAATCGTCACCATCCATCCCAGCTGTCGGAACAGCACACCCGTCATACCGGTCACAAG
>JAIDPP010000138.1 GCA_029062725.1 Muribaculaceae bacterium
CATCTATTTCCTCGATTACTGCCTCCCACTGATCCGACGGAAGCTGCTCGACGGTATTCGTCTCAATATCTCCGATGTGTCAGTGCTGATCATCAAATTCTTCGATGAGTATTACCGGGAGGTGAAAACACACATGGAATATGAGGAGCGGACCGTATTCAGCTATATCGACTCTCTGCTCAACGGAAAGGTTCCGCAGGAGTTCTCCATCGCCACATATAGCGATCACCATGAGCAGGTGGCCGATAAGCTCGGAGAACTCAAGAACATCATAATCAAGTATTGTCCGGACAACGCGGAGGCAAACCTCCTCAACGATGCCCTATACAGCATTTATCGCTGCGAGCGAGAGCTTGAAAACCATTGCCGCGTGGAGGATTGCCTCCTTGTGCCTGAAATTAAGAGGCTTGAAAGGGAAGTAAAAAAAATCGAAGTCGCCGAGCCGACACCCGGAAAATCAAAAGAAGAGGCCGTCGCTGATGCTACCGAGGAGGAGAGCAGGGAGCCGTTATCCTCCCGCGAGAAGGAGATCATAGTCAACGTAGTGAAAGGGCTTACCAACAAGGAGATCGCTGACAAGCTGTATATCTCGGTCCATACCGTGATCACCCACCGTCGCAATATCGCGCGCAAGCTCCGCATCCATTCTGCAACAGGACTCACTATCTACGCCATCGTTAATAAAATAGTGGATATTTCCGAACTCCATCTCTGAGCCGCCGGAGAAACTGATCAAATTCCGAGATTGAAAAATTGTTTTTATCTCTTTTATTAATCCACTCTCGTTTTTTTTTGCTAAATTTGCAGTTCACAGTGTCCGGTCTGACCTTCCGGATACGCAATAACATTCTGTTTTCCGAAACGACATGAACAGTAAAGACGGCTATAAGGATGACCTCTCGCGCCTCGAAGAGAAGAGAGAGAAAAAAATGAAACGTAACCGCTGGATAGTGAGATGGCTCTGGATCTCTTTCTTAGGTCTGGGGGTGCTCCTCTTTTTCTTCCTTCTTCTTATCTATAACGGAGTGATCGGATATATGCCCCCGATCGAGGAACTCGAAGATCCGCATGACAAACTTGCTTCGCAGGTTTATGCCTCCGACGGAAAGACCGAACTCGGTCGATATTACTTTGGAGCAGGTAACCGAGTCTATACTGATTATGACGCCGTTTCGCCATACGTCATCGACGCGCTGGTAGCCACGGAGGATGTCCGTTTCGAGCAGCACTCCGGCATCGACTTCCGGGCACTCGGGCGCACAATGGTCAAGACCCTGCTTTTGGGCGACAAATCCTCGGGAGGAGCTTCCACCATCACGCAGCAGCTCGCCAAGCAACTCTATTCCACTCCCTCCTCCAACATCCTTAAACGCGCCATTCAGAAACCTATCGAATGGATGATCGCCATCAAGCTTGAAAGGTTCTATACTAAGGACGAGATCATAAACATGTATCTCAACCGATTCGACTTCCTCAACAACGCAGTCGGGATCAAGACCGCCGCCAACGTATATTTCGGCAAAGAGCCCAAAGACCTCAAGGCTGAAGAGGCTGCCATGCTTGTCGGGATGCTTAAGAATCCCAGTTTCTATAATCCGCTGCGTCATGCCGAGCGCACCACCGACCGCCGCAACACGGTGATAGACCAGATGGTCAAGGCCGGATACCTCACACGCGAGGAAGCGGACTCGCTGAAACAACTGCCCCTCGGACTCGACTATCACCGAGTGGACCATAAGGAGGGCCTCGCCCCCTATCTTCGCGAAGAGATTCGACGCCTGATGACCGCCAAAAAACCCGTGCGCCCCAAACGCTCCGATTTTTCCACCACTTATGCCTATAATATCGCATGGGGCAACTATAACTCCGATTCCACTGCCTGGGAGGAGAATCCACTTTACGGCTGGATCGAGAAGAATCCCAAGCCTGACGGCTCCCATTATGATCTCTATACCGACGGTCTCAGGATTTACACAGCCATAGACGTCACCATGCAGACCTACGCTGAGGAGGCTGTCTCGCAGCATCTCGGCAATGTTCTCCAGCCCGCTTTCAATAATGAGAAAAGAGGCTCGCGCTTCGGTCCCTATTCAAGCGACGTGCGCAATCCGCAGCGTCTTATCAATAACGCCATGAAACAGTCGGAAAGATACCGCCGTATGAAAGAGGCAGGTATCTCCGAAACCGAGATAGAGCAGGTATTCAGGACCCCCTACGAAATGGATGTGTTCGCATGGGTGAAGGAGACCAAGAATGGAAAGACATCGACAGTGCCAGGAACCAAGACCGTGCGCATGTCGCCCTACGACTCCGTGATCTATATGAAATCCATACTCCGCGCCGGTCTTATGAGCATGGATCCTCTGACCGGATACGTCAAGGCTTACGTCGGAGGGCCCGACTTCTCTCACTTCCAATATGATATGGTATCACGAGGCAAACGTCAGGTTGGTTCTACCGTCAAGCCTTTCCTATATACAATTGCCATGGAGGAAGGCGACGACCCTTGCACAACCTACAGCTCCGCGCAGTTCGAGGCCGGAGGATGGGCGCCGCGTGGAGGAGCAGGACATGGCTATATCACCCTCCAGCAGGGACTCACCACGTCGAACAACCAGATTTCAGCCCGGCTCGTGGATAAGTACGGTCCCAAGAACCTTGCAAACAAGATGCGTATGTTCGGTATTACAGGATATATCGACGCTACTTATCCCCTATGTCTCGGCACGGCCGACGTATCTATCGGAAACATGGTGTCGGCATATACGGCATTCCCCGGACTCGGTGTCCGCGTGGATCCGATTTTCGTTACCCGCATCGAAGATAATCAGGGAAATGTGATATACAGCGCCGTGCCCCACCGCACGGAGGTGATGAATGAAAAAGCGGCATGCAAGATGATCACCATCATGCAGAGCGTAATCGATAACGGTACCGGTCGAGGTCTCCGGGCTTCATACGGGCTTAATGTTCCCATGGGAGGTAAGACCGGTACGACTAACTCCAACTCCGACGCATGGTTTGTGGGATACACCCCGGATCTCGTCACAGGAGTCTGGGTAGGCGGTGAGGAGCGGTCTATCCATTTCAACAGCATGGCTTTCGGACAGGGGGCCCGTGCCGCTCTACCGATCTATGGCCAGTATGTGAAAAATGTATATTCCAATCCGAAACTGAAATACCGTCAGGACGCCAAATTCAATATTCCGGAGGATTTCACTCCATGCGACGGCTCCAACTATTACAATAACGGACCGTCAGAAGAAACCGAAACGGTAGAAACCGAGGTCGTGGAAGGAGCGTTTGATTGATTATAATCTATCAGTATATGCCCAAAGCCTTAAAAATAAGGGATCTTACCCTCCGCGACGCTCAGCAGCGGCTATTCGGGGGAAGGATGACGCAGGATCATATCGGGCGTCTGCTACCTCTTTACCGAAAGGCCGGATTCCACATAGTAGAGATCTGGGGAGGAAGTCTGCCCACCGCTTTGATGGCTTCGTTGGGAGAATCTCCGTGGGATAGGCTCAGGGTATGTGCCTCCGAACTTAAAGGCGTATCCCTTCTTGCCGCTGTCTCGCAGGGTAAGGCCGTCTTTGGCGGTCCGGTTTATCCTGATTATATCATCGACAGCATTTACAAGGAGGCTTTCCGGAACGGAATTGACGTAATGAGGGTCGAGGATACCGACCATGACCCTGAGACCCTTCGGGAATCAGTGCTGGAGATTGTCTCCTTAGGAGCCATAGCTGATCCTGAACTGTCGCTCCTCCCTGAATTTCGCTCTGCGGAACCCAATTCAAAAAAACGTGGGTTCCTTTCACTTCTCTTTGGCGCGGAGGAGACCGGCGAGGAAGAAGTCAAGGAATATTCGGATGAATATTACATCTCCCTCGCCAAAAAACTGGAGGAAACCGGAGCAGGCATCATTACGCTCAGCGATTCATCAGCCGGAGTGGGATCATCAAGATTGTATTCTCTGATACCCAAGCTGAAACAGGCCGTAAAGGTTCCGCTTGATTTCTATACCCGTTATGTCCATGGTAAGAGCCTTGCAGAACTTCTGACCTCTATTATAAAGGGGGTGGATATAGTGGATTGCTGCGTATGGTGGTTTTCAGGCATATCCTCCGTTCCGCCGATTGAACTTGTATGGCTTTTCTGCCGGCGTCTGGATATAGAGCTTGATGTGGATATGGAAGCTATCGGACTAATACGGAAGGAATTGAGGGAGATTCGCCGCTCTCTGGTGGATTTCGACTCCTGTCTCTTCTCAATTCCTCGTGAGTTTGAGAAAGCTCTGGAAGATATGCCCGATGAGGTTGAGGCTCTTTTCGATAAAGCCATCTCTGCCGCTACAGATGACCGTCAGGAGGAACTATATGACGCATGTCGCGCAATCGAGACTTATTTCGGCTTCCCCTCCAATATTCCTGAAGCGTTGATGGAGAAACCGGAGGAGGACTTTACTGACTCCCTTGAAGAACGCGAGCCCGAGCCCTATTGTGAACCGGCAAATCCGAATCTGGCGGAATTCGGTGGCGTAAAGCTGGCTCGTAATGAAGATGAATTTCTCCTTCTCGAACTCTTCCCCGAAGCTGCTGAAACTTCCCTCCGCTCATTACGTGAACAAGAGTTCAAAAAAGGCAACCAAGAGTCAGAATAAGTAAAAATTTACTGATTTACTTGTATAACTCCCGATTATTTGCTAATTTTGCAAGCCATTTAGCGGGATCGCGACCTGCTGAGAATTTTTAAGTTTAACTGCAGTATTAACAAGAAAAATGAAAAAAGACATTCATCCCAAAGAATACCGTGAGGTAGTGTTCAAAGATATGTCGAACGATGAGATCTTCATCACCCGTTCCACTGTCGCTTCGCGCGAGACTATCGAAATCGACGGTAAGGAGTATCCCCTCGTAAAGCTTGAAATCACCTCCTCCTCTCACCCCTTCTTCACCGGCAAGCAGAAACTCGTTGACACCGCCGGACGTGTCGATAAGTTCCGCAGCCGTTACGGCAACCGCGTTAAGAAATAATCAGGTATTCATAACATGCAATACGGGCGCTGAAACCCTTGGTTTCGGCGCCCGTCTATTTTCGCTCTTTTTCTTCAATGGCTAACAGCTTTTCCGCTCTTCATTCTCCGCTCATCAGTTCGGAGAGCTTAGAGAAGAATGTCGGATCCTCACCTACCGTGATATTGACGATCTTGCCCGCGGGAGAAACTATTACCTTGGTCGGGAATCCCTGCACCCCATATTCATCGTAGAGACGATCGGCACCCGGCTCCCCGTTATAGACCTGCACCCACGGAAGGTCATATCTCTTTAGGGCCGCGCGCCATGACTGTTCGCTGTCGCGGCAGTCAACACCGATAATCTCCAGTTTGCCGGCATATTTGGCGTAGGCCTCCTTAAGCGCGGGAAAGCCCTTGATACACCAGGGACACCATGAACCCCAGAAATCAAGTATAACCCACTTCCCTTTGAATTCGGAAAGCGAGACATCCTTTCCCTCGGGATTCTTCAAGGTAAAGGCAGGTGCATCGACGTGATCGCTCTGCAGGGCTTCCATACGCTTCTCCGCTTCTATCGACTTTTCCACACGGTTCTTTTTGTTCACGGCCAGGGGATAAAGCGGGTTACCGACATTGACCGCCGCTACTTTCTCATACATATCGAGGTAACCCTGTCCATCAAGCTGAAGAAGGGCATATATAACAGCCGGACTCTCAGGATGGTCCGAAATATAATCAGCAAAGATAAGGTCGTAGCGCGCGGCAAGCTGCGCCATTCTCGTCTCGTCCGGATTCTCCGAACGCGCGATGCTGAAATACTCCCGTTTTATCTCATTTCCCAAGGAATCGAGATGCGAGATCTCCTCCATAAGCTGACTGCCACTCACAGTATAGACAAGCGGCTCCATGCTTGCAATATCCACCATAAGAGTCTCTCCGGGCATCGTATAGACCGGAATCCCCTCGCGTTCGGATGTATATATCACAGATTGTGCAGCTCCTCCCTGAAGGGTATTGAAACGTGTTATCCCCTCCGAGGGCACCAAAGCCTGAAGATCGGCTATCGGACGCTCGGCACGCGGCTTCACCATATCCGTGACAAGCATTGACTCAACTTCATATTCTCCCGAAACTCCGGCCGGGAAATTGACCGTCACCTCCGCTTCCATCGACATGGCGACGGCAAGGACGGCGAAAGCCGGCAATATAATCTTTCTCATGGTCTTTTTCTATTTTTTAATCGATTTAGCAATAGATTGGTAAACTCATAATTCTTCAATCCCCATTTTGGAGCTACTACCCTTACCGGAGGAGACGAGGCCAGGAAGCGCTCTATGGCGATATTGCGCGGAACCGTTTCCACAACCTTTACACACAGGTCAAGATATTCTTCGAGTCCGAAAGGATGAATATCAAGTTTTCCCGCAATCACAGCCGAATGGAGCCGTGTGCCCGATATCACTTGCAGATGATGGAATTTTAATGACTCCACAGGAAGGGCACACACTCTCCTGACAGTCTCCATCATCATCTCCTCCTCCTCTCCCGGCAAACCGAAAATTAGATGGAGCCCCACCGGTAGCCCGGCTCCGGCTAATCGCCTCACGGTTTCGCATGTCTGCCTCCATGTGTGGCCCCTGTTGATTTTCCTCAACGTTCCGTCATGGCTCGACTCAGCTCCAATTTCAACAAATACAGGGCGGCGGCGGTTCAGTTCGGCAAGCAGATCTATGGTGGCGGAGGAAAAACAGTCCGGGCGTGATCCTATGATTAGGCCTACTACATCATTCGTCGTCAAAGCTTCCTCATAAAGCGCCCGGAGATTCCTCTCCCCTTCCCCTTTTGCCACCTTTCCGGTAAAGGTATTTGTAAAGGATTGGAAATACGCAAGATATTTCATTTCCGGATACTTCCTTGCGAAAAACCTCTTACCGGCCTCCAACTGATCCCTGACACTATCGTTGCCGAAACAGTAACCGGGAGTGAAACTGGTAGGATCGCAATAAATGCAACCACCCCGTCCTATCGTCCCGTCACGGTTCGGACATGAAAAGCCGGCGTTGATCGAAATCTTCTGCACTTTTATCCCCGGAAATTTCTCCGACATATACTGGGAATAATCCTTATAAAAGGGATTCATTCGCATCTGGTGTTAAAGATAACGAATCATGTCAGCTACAGTCAGTAACGCCATGGCTTCAACCACCGCCACGCCGCGCACCGCCACGCAGGGGTCGTGGCGTCCCTTCGGAGGGATGACAATGGCGTTCCCCTCCGTATCGTAGGAATGAAGCTCGCGCATCAATGTAGGGGTGGGTTTGAAATACACCTTGAAATTTACCGGCATCCCATTCGAGATTCCACCCTGAATACCTCCGGAATGATTGGTAGCGAAAGTATATTCCCCCGGTCTCCCCTCGATGGGAACCATCATATCTCCGGTCTCGGAACCCAAAGAGGAAGCGGCGGATATACCGTCGCCATATTCAAAAGCCTTCGCGGCGTTGATGCCCATCATTGCCGCGGCCAGACGGCTGTGAAGCTTTCCGAACACCGGCTCTCCGACTCCGACAGGGAGGCCCTGAATAACTCCTTCCACGATTCCTCCGGTGGAATCACCGTCAGAAGCGGCCTGGGCCACGGAATTGGTCTCTACAAAACGGGCGGAAACCTCGATCCCCTTAGTAGCGAGCCACTGGCGGCAGAGTGCGCCTCCCACAACCCATGAGACAGTCTCCCGTGCGCTGGCGCGGCCCCCGCCGGCAAATTCATTTATGCCATATTTCTTATAGTAGGTGTAATCGGCGTGATTGGGACGGAAGCGTCCCTGATACCCCGCATAGTCGCCAGAACGCTGGTCGCGGTTTCGCACGATAAAGCCTATGGGAGTGCCGAGTGTGATTCCCTCTGAATTGAAACCCGATAAAAATTCCACCTCATCCGGCTCCTTGCGGGGAGATGTGAACGCCTGACGCCCCGGGGCGCGCCTCGCGAGGTCATCCTTAAACATTGCAAAGTCTATCTTTACAAGGGAGGGCATCCCGTCAAGGATGCCCCCCATCGCGGGCCCGTGGCTTTCTCCGAAAGTCGTGAGCCTAATGTTTCTTCCAAATGTATTCATTCAGATCCTTTAATCGAAAATTACTTATCCATTGTCACGAGAAGCTCCTCGTTGGTGCGTGTCATCTCCATCCGCTTCTTGATGAATTCCATGGCCTCCATCGAGTTCATGTCAGCGAGATAGTTGCGAAGGATCCACATGCGGTTCAGTGTTTCCTTGCTTACCAGAAGATCGTCGCGACGGGTGGAGGAGGCAATGATATCGACTGCCGGGAAGACACGTTTGTTGGAAAGCTTGCGGTCGAGCTGAAGCTCCATGTTACCCGTGCCCTTGAACTCCTCGAAAATCACCTCATCCATCTTGGAGGAGGTCTCGGTGAGGGCGGTGGCGATTATAGTCAGCGAGCCGCCGTTCTCAATATTGCGGGCAGCACCGAAAAAGCGCTTCGGACGCTGGAGGGCATTGGCGTCCACACCTCCCGAAAGAATCTTGCCCGAAGCGGGCGAGACTGTATTGTAGGCGCGGGCGAGACGCGTGATGGAATCAAGCATTATCACCACATCATGGCCGCTCTCCACAAGACGTTTTGCCTTTTCGAGCACTATGCCGGCGATCTTAACATGACGCTCGGCCGGCTCGTCGAATGTGGAAGCTATTACTTCTGCGTTTACGCTGCGCGCCATATCCGTCACCTCTTCCGGACGCTCATCAATCAGGAGCATAATGATATAGGTGTCGGGATGGTTCTCGGAAATGGCGTTCGCGATGTCCTTCAGAAGGATGGTCTTACCAGTCTTGGGCGGAGCCACGATGAGGGCTCGCTGGCCCTTACCTATAGGCGCGAACATATCGACAACGCGAGTGGAAAGGTTGTTGCTCCTTCCGCGGGTCAGATCAAACTTCTCATCCGGGAACAACGGCACGAGATGCTCGAAGGGTACTCGGTCGCGTATCACCTCAGGCTGAAGACCGTTAATCGATACTATGCGGCACAACGGGAAATATTTCTCACCCGGACGCGGTGGCCGGATACCTCCTTCCACTACATCGCCGGTCTTCAATCCGTAATCCTTTATCTGCTGCTGGGATACATATACGTCATCCGGACTACCGAGATAGTTATAGTCGCTCGAACGGAGAAAACCGTAACCGTCGGGCATCACCTCAAGCACACCGTAGGTGGTCAGTATTCCATCGAAGTCAAAACTTGTGGAGGGCTGCTGCTGTTGCTGCTGTTGCTGTAGCTGGCGCTGCTGCTGGCGTTGTTTTTTCGTGAGATGCTTCTGCTGCTTGTTGGTGAGCTGACGCGGCACATTCGGTTCAGCTATGATAATGGGAGCCACCGCCGCGGCCTTGGCCTCCTCCTCTATCTGCTGCTTGGTGCGCCGCGTGAAGGTGCGTCCCTTGGCGTTTCCAAAGAAGGAACCCAACGACGGATTTGAATCAGGCTTATGGGTAAACATCATCTTTCCCTTGGGAGTCTCAGGCTCATCATTGCTTTCGGGAGCATGATTCTCCTCTATCCCTTTTATGGATTCTCCTTTTATGGATTCCCCGCCGCCATCTTCTTCCGATATCTCCTCGGGAGCAGGTAGCAACCCGGCTGCAACTGATTCTTCTTCGGCTGATTCCTCAGACACGGTCTCCTCTTCCTCGAAAGGAAGGACAACCGGAGCGGTGGCTTTGCTCTTGCGACCACGTTTCTTGGGGGCCGGCGTTGAAACCTCCGATGCCTCAGCGGGGGCTTCCTCCGAGGGTTCAACTGTAAATTCGGGCAGATTATCCTCAATTACGGCCGGAAGGCTCTCTTCAGCCGTCTCTACCTTTGCTTTCGGCTTTCTGCCTCGCTTCTTGGGAGCGGGAGCCTCTCCATCTACGGCAGGAGCGGCGGCTTCACCGGCAGCTTCCGAAGTTTCAATATTTTTCTTTGATCCGCGCTTCGCACGGGGTGCTTTCTCTTTTTCCGGTTTCGATTTAGGGCGACCGACCTTGGCAACAGCTTTTTTTGCCGTCGCTACAGATTCATTGTCAATTATGTAGTATGCTATCTCCTCCTTATTTTCTGAAGGTTTCTTCATACCCATCGATTCGGCGATGCCCCTAAGCTGGTCGTCAGGCATAGCCATAAGATCATCAAGAGTGTACATATTACAGTTTATTCTTGCATTTTATCCTTATCCTCCGAACCACCGGCATCTGCGGCACACTCCGCGCCGTGTTTGACATTTTCTCCAAAGCAGAACTACAGAACAATTGAATCTGCCGGGAAGGAGGTTAGCTGATTTTTGATAAATTGATTGAAATCTATTATTCCGTCTGCCATGATAATCCTTACGACATGTATGCCGATCGGTTATGAACCGAGTAATATCCATTCCATCAGTGCCGGGGAAATTTCTCAGAAGCAGCGGAATCCTTGTTTATGCGTGGAATAAATGGGCTTGACCTTTTAAGAAAAGGGATTTTTCGGAACTTTTACGTTCTTTGGCCCGTAATGGTGATGCAAAATTAAGAATAGTTTTTCTATTTTCCTAACTTTTTTCGTTTTTTATTCCATTTTCTGCCGATGAAGCTGTTCTTCTCATACCATTTCACTGCGACGTTTTACCTCCCAGACTATCTTATCGTCCGGGCTCACAAGTAATTTTCGCGAACGCTTCAGACCCTCTACCCATATTATCTCTCCCCCTTCCGTCTCCTCAAGCACTCCGGTCGCGGCTTTCTGCGCGGCGGTAAGTTTCGCATCGCTTATTATATCACTCACAAGACGACTCCCTTTCATTCCCAACGGCTGAATACGGTCGCCTCCCCGACGGGTCCTTATCCGGAACCCCTCCGGTCCTAAGGGTAACCAGATGGTAAGGTTGTCTCTGTTATTTTTTATTGTTTCCATAAGTGCGGGGGAATTGAGATGCTTCCTGATTTCGAACTCGACCGTTATTTCTGTCCCTTCCGCGGGAATCCCTCGCTCAAGCCATTCCAATCCGTCTCGGCCGAGAACAAACAACCCTCCACCGGACTTCCATAGGGCACCTCGGTGGATATCATTATGTTTTTTATTATGTACCGCCCGGAGAATCTCCTCCGCAATATGGTGACTGCCCCCTTTATCTATGACAAATCGCCTTAATTTCCTGATTCCCGAACCCGGAACGGTAATTTCATCATATTTTAATACACGCAAAGAACGTATCTCTTCCGAAAGCGCGGAAATAGCCTCCTCCTCCTCTCGCATTATCGCCGCGGTGCGGTTGAGCGAATCCTTTACTCCCGGCCATGCCTTCTCGACAACAGGAAGAACCACGTTCCTTATATAATTGCGGCGATAATCTGATTCAAGGTTGCTGCTGTCTGTCACATAACTCTCCCCTATCTCCGAAAGATAACTCTCTATCTCCCTTCGGCTGAAGGTAAGCAACGGCCGAATCACCTCACCATTGTCCTCTCTCATCGCCGCCAAACCCGTGATGCCCGCTCCCCGGAAGAGGTTCAGCAGCAAGGTCTCGGCATTGTCATCAGAATTATGGGCCACAGCGATCCGGTCGGCGCCCTGAGTGCTTTTTATCTCTCTGAACCGTTCATAGCGCAGCTCCCGGCAAGCCATTTCCACCGATCCGCCATGTTCGCGCCGATAGTCATCGACATCGAATTCCACAACTTCTAACGGAACTCCGAGCCTCCGGCATAATCCCTCTACAAAATTTCGGTCACGTTCGCTTTCTTCACCGCGCAGATGAAAATTGCAATGCACAGCCAATGTATCTATACCTTCCTGATGCAAAGCGCAGAGAAGAGCCACACTGTCGGCTCCCCCACTTATCCCCGCTATCACGCGGCGCACGCCGCGTGAACGGAGCGATCTACCGATCGCGCACTCGAGATGATGACGTTCCGCCTTCTCTTTTTCAATCCTTACGTTTTCTATCCGTTTTTTTTTCACACTATTTCAAAGGGTTGGAATGGCATCCGGCTTTTTTATACCGGATTGGTTGTTTTTTCTCCGTTTTTATAAAACAAAAAACGTCCCCATGTTGTTTCAAAATTGCAGACGGAAGATTTCTCCTCCTCTGCATACGGAAATAGAAATTACTGAAACTAAAAAAACAGATATAGAAATTATGGCAAAAAAATGGATTTGCACCGTATGCGGTTATATCGCAGAAGGTGAGACAGCTCCCGAACAGTGCCCTCAGTGTAAGGCCCCCCAGTCTAAATTCAAAGAGATGGATGCAGATTCTCTCCTTCAGTTCGTTACAGAGCATGAGATTGGCGTGGCCAAAGGTTGCGACGAGGAGATGATCAAGGATCTTAACAACCACTTCCTTGGAGAGTGCACCGAAGTGGGAATGTATCTTGCAATGTCCCGTCAGGCCGATCGTGAAGGTTATCCCGAAATTGCCGACGCTTTCAAGCGTTATGCTTGGGAAGAGGCGGAGCATGCCGCTAAATTTGCTGAGCTTCTCGGCGACCACGTTTGGGACACCAAGACTAACCTCGAAAAACGTATGCATGCTGAGGCAGGCGCAAACGAAGACAAGATGCGCATTGCAAAGAATGCAAAGGCAGCCAATCTTGACGCAATACACGACACCGTTCATGAAATGGCAAAGGACGAGGCTCGTCATGGCCGCGGATTCAAGGGTCTTTACGACCGTTACTTCGCTAACAAGTAATCTTCACAACACTACTCTCATTATAAATTTGATAAGAGGGCATATCGAAATGAATTTCGATATGCCCTTTTTAAGGCTCCATCCACTAAAATTTCGTAACCGTCCGAAAAAAGCCGACTAAGACGTGCCGTTTTTGATTGCGAACTTTGCAGACAAAAACGGCATGTTTAA
>JAIDPP010000139.1 GCA_029062725.1 Muribaculaceae bacterium
TCCCATGCCCTCGCCGTGCTCGACCAAAGGAAGTTTGGAAAAGAAGATATCGTGGTCATCAATCTGTCAGGCCGGGGTGACAAAGATATGGACACTTACCTCAGCCGCCTATGACAACTAAAAATAAAAAAGACAATGAAACTCCATCAGCATACCATCGTTATCTCCGCCGATCTTGAGACTCCGGTCGGCCTATATCTGAAAATCAGGGATCTCTATCCATGCTCCGCACTGCTCGAGAGCTCTGACTACCATACCACGCAGAACTCCCTTTCGATAATAGGCGTCGATCCGATCGGCGGCTTCAGCGTCCATGCCGGCCTCGTAAGGATGAGTTATCCCGGCGGCCATGAGGAGATGCGCCCGGCGGGAATCATCACCGACGACCTGAAAGCTTATCTCGAATCATTCACCACTGACGGGGAGGAGACGGGTGTATTCAACGGCCTGATGGGCTTCACTGCCTACGATGCCGTGAGATATTTCGAGCCCTCGGTGAAGATACAGTCGTCGGAAGGAGATTTCCGCGACGTTCCCGACATGAACTATCTCCTTTACCGGTTCATAATCCAGATGAACCATTTCCGCAACGAGATGACCATAATAGAGAATATATCCGAGGGTGAAAAGCCACGTATGGAGGAGCTCCTATCGATAATCCGCAACAACAACATCGCAGTATATCCATTCCATGCGGATGCCGATATCGAATCCCCTGTCACGGATGAGGAATACGAGCGGATGGTAGAGCGCGGCATAGCCCATTGCCGTCGCGGTGATGTTTTTCAGATCGTCATCTCGCGCCGCTTTTCGCAAGGCTTCAGTGGGGATGAATTCAATGTCTATCGCGCCCTTAGATCAGTCAATCCCTCTCCATATCTCTTCTTCTTTGATTTCGGCCATTTCCGTGTGTTCGGCTCTTCACCCGAGACGCATCTTCGGGTCACGGCCGACCGCCACGCCTATATCGATCCGATCGCCGGAACTTTCCGCCGCACAGGCGATGACGCCCGCGATCGTGTTCTGGCCGAGGAATTGCTGGCCGACCCGAAAGAGAATGCCGAACATATCATGCTGGTTGATCTGGCTCGTAACGACCTAAGCCGGAGCGGAGGAAAGGTAAGCGTGGAATACCTCAAGCAGATACAGTTCTATTCGCATGTGATCCACATGGTGAGCCGTGTGATGGCACGTCTCCCCGAGGATGCCGATCCTTACCGTCTTTTCGCCGCAACTTTCCCGGCCGGCACACTGAGCGGTGCCCCGAAAGTGAGGGCCATGCAACTTATCAACGAAATCGAACCGATGGCGCGCGCTACTTATGGGGGCTGTATCGGTACCTTCGGATTCGACGGCTCCATCAACCAGGCCATCACCATCCGTTCATTCCTGAGCCTGGGAGGAAGACTCTACAGTCAGGCGGGTGCCGGTGTTGTGGCGCGCTCCAATCCCCTGAGCGAGCTATGCGAGACCAACAACAAGCTCGGAGCCCTGGTGAAGGCTGTGGAGCGTGCATCGGAAATCAAATGAAATCAGCTATGAAAATTCTTATTCTTGACAATTACGATTCGTTTACCTACAACATTGTCCACGCTGTTCGCGAGGCGGGGTTTGAGCCTACGGTGGTGCGTAACGATAAGATTCTGTTATCGGAAATCGACCGGTTTGACAAGATAATAGTCTCCCCGGGTCCAGGAATTCCGGCTGAGGCCGGTATCCTCCCCGAACTGCTGGCTGAATATGCAGGAAAGAAACCGATATTAGGAATCTGTCTGGGCCATCAGGCGATCGGAGAGTGCTTCGGCGCTTCGCTCGAGAACCTTGAGGAGGTTTATCACGGCGTTCAGACCGAGGCTGTTCGTACCGCCCCCGACTACATACTCGAAGGAATGGGAGAGCAGTTTACCATAGGCCGCTACCATTCCTGGATAGTAAGCGAGAAAGAGTTCCCCGAATCTCTTGAAGTCACGGCCCGTGACACCGAAGGAAGGATCATGGCCCTGCGTCACCGTTCGATGGATATCCACGGCGTACAGTTTCATCCGGAATCTCTCCTGACTCCGGATGGTGAGAGAATAATCCGTAACTTCCTGTTCCATTAATCAAGGGGAAGACAATCTTAGACCTCATTCAATAAAGCATGAATAAGATACTGTCAAATCTATTTGAGCATAAAAGTCTCTCGCGCGAGGAAGCGAGGGAGGTCATGCTCAACATAGCCGACGGGAGATACAACGATAACCAGCTGTCGGCCTTCATGACCGTCTATCTGATGCGGAGCATCACCCCGGAGGAGCTGACCGGTTTCCGCGACGCCATTCTGCTGCGTCGTGTAAAGGTCGATCTGGGACCTCAGGCCGGCAGGGCGATCGACATAGTAGGTACCGGTGGAGATGGTAAGAATACTTTCAATATCTCCACAGCATCATGTTTCGTGGTGGCGGGATCGGGTCGCAAGGTGGTGAAGCACGGCAATTACAGTGCTTCCTCCGTATCGGGGGCATCGAATGTGCTTGAGCGTCATGGTGTCAGATTCGCGTCCTCCGAGACCATCCTGCGGCGTTCGCTGGAGGAGAGTGGAGTGACATTCCTCCATGCCCCGTTCTTCAGTCCCGCGCTCAAGTCGGTGGGACCGGTTAGAAAATCTCTGCGTATGCGTACATTCTTCAATATGCTCGGTCCTCTCGTGAATCCCACAATGCCCGGGAACCAACTCCTTGGCGTCTATAATCTCAAACTCCTGCGTCTATACCGATACATTGCCCAGAACGAGGGTATAAACTGCACCATCGTCCACTCCCTTGACTGTTATGACGAGATTTCGCTCACATCTCCGTTCAAAGTGGTCGATAACAG
>JAIDPP010000014.1 GCA_029062725.1 Muribaculaceae bacterium
GAGCGCGACAGTCCTTTCGGGCGGCGAGAAGTTTATGATTTCCCTCGCCCTTTCTCTCGCTCTATCAGCAATGAACAAAGGGGATATGAATGTAGATATCCTCTTTATCGACGAGGGGTTCGGAACTCTCGATGCCGGTTCCCTTAATGCAGTTATCGACACTCTCCGCCGCCTCCCGGAGATTGCCGGGCAAAACGGGCGTCGAGTCGGAGTAATTTCCCACCGTGAGGAACTCGCCGACCGAATCGATGTCAAGATACGCGTCTCGAAATGCGGCGAGGGTCGTTCCAGGATCGATATCGAGAATTGACTCCGATTCCGGATACTTGTGGATCCGGGTAGTCTTAGAATTCCCTTATTGACCTCACCGGCCTTGCCATTGATCTGCGCCCCTTGAAATAGGCGCAGATGTTATAGTTATGGTCCTTGTTGTTGTCGTTATCCAGACCCAATGAAAGACCATGAGCCTCATAATCATAGTTCGAACTCTTTGATGATGACCAGAGATAGACGATCTGGGCGTTAAAGTTATCGCCCCCTTTAAATTCCCTGCCGTTAAAGTCATCACCGTCTCTCCACCATCTGTTGCCCGTGCTGGTTAGCCAGATGGAATTCCGGTCGGTCTGCGTAACGCTGTTCTTATTTTTTACACAAGCCCGGAAGGTGAAGTCGTCAACTTTAGTTCCGTTGAAATTCTTCAAGGTCTTGTCATCGGATATAATGTGGTCGAATCTGCCGTTCTCATGCGGGCCCACGAATTTAAATACATCCGAAGGTGGGACCATATATCCCGGAGGGGAGGGGTCATAGACGGTCTTTATACCTTTGAGGTCATTTGTGGAATTGTTCCACAGGTTATGATAGCTCTTCGAACACCAGTCTTGCGAATTCTTGTACATGACATGAGGATTCTTGATTGCCGTGGCTAAAGACACACCGTTGACTTCCGAACGGACATCATACTTCTTATCACCGTAGTTTCGCTTCACGGTCTGGGTGTGATCGCGGAATCCTACAATCGGATCCTTGCGACCCCACTGGTAATAGGTGTTGTTTCCGTAAAGGAACGATACTCTCGAGCCGTCCTGAAGGATCGGGAGCACAGCGGTTTTACCGGTCGGTTTCCCGTCCGGACCATACTGCGTGAATTTCATCTCCGAGCGCCGGCGAAGGTAATCCACATCCTTCGGGTCACACCATCCAAGGTTGTAGGGGGCCATTTGGAAACGGTAGGAACTCCCTACGTGCTGATTGTCGATCAGCAGGTCGCCACGCATCCTCCATCCGGTCTTCGACGATTCGTAACCGGAGAATTTTCCCGTGTCTCCCTTAAAGGCATGAGGCATCCCGGTGGAATGGTCGAGCCAATGCTCCGTTATCCAGATATGCCAGCTCCACACTGCATTACCGGAACCGTTATAAAGCCCGATAATTACACTACCCTGCTGCATGTTGTGCTTGTTGGCGTGAAATTTAATGTAATCTTTCCCGCCGATCTTGACAAGACTCACATCGTTGGTCGCCACAGCGTTGAATACATCGGCCCATACCACGGAAACCGTGTATTTCGCGCGTACGCTTATCCAGGGGTCTGCGATGTCATTGCCGGCATGATTCTTCAGATTGATATGGGTACCATCAAGAGTCCCCTGATATTCATAGGCAGCCGGATTTTTGTTCCCGTTCTTTATGGCGTTACCATATACCAACGGGAAGCAATACCATCCCTCGCGGTCGATAACGTAGGTGTTTGCTGTGTTCATAGGATTGTTTCCTCCGCATGTGGAGAGATCCCAGGGGGAACCCTCGGAATTGCCCGGATAAGGATTCTGGTCCTGCATCCATTGGTCGCCGGGCCAGTCGGTCACCTGATGGTGCGAGGCGAATGTAATTTCCCTTTTCTCTCCTGCAAGGGTCGAGGAACCATTCCCCTTCAATATATCTTGCGCTGGAATCCACTCCTCCGCCGGCAGATCCCGGCCGGCTTCATATAGCTCGGAATCGGAGGTCGGAACGCGATACTGCTTCCCGGCACCGTGGCTTGCAACCCAGCTCACATCTTCCACCTTCTTCTGGTCGTTGGCGTGATAGCGGTAGCTGCGCACATAAAAGGATGCATTGTCGCCGTAGGTGTCGTAGGGATAACCTGTCACTCGTCCTCCTTCATCAAGAAGTGCGTAAGCCGGAGAATAGGAATAGATAATGTTCCCTTTCGACACATCATGTTGGCCCGACGGGCTTTCGGATTGATGGTTGCCGTAGGCCTGAAGGACATAGACCCAATTGGAGGAGCTGCTGGAGAGGGTATAGACATACTCGTGTCCGGGCTTCCACTCATCAACTGAATTGGCTTTTATCTTTCCACGTAGTTCCAATCGCTCGGGGGTCATCCCGGTGCGCTTCACCACGGCGATTATTTCGGCCTCGTCGGGAATCTGCTGAGGAATCAGCATGAAGGTCTTTTCGGGCATGGAGGCAGTGAGGAGAATGTCGGCATTCTCCTCGGAAGGATCGACTGCTCCAAGTCCGTTTACTTTATAATTGAAGTTTTGGGTATAGCTTCCGGTTCCGGAATGGTCACTCCACTCCGTGGCGCCGGTGCTGTCGAAAATGCATACACCGGCCGATTTCACTCCGGAGATGGTTATGCTTTCGATTTCGCCGTTGGCTACGTCGCGAATGGCAAATTTCACCGCCGAAAGTGCGTGATGGAACTCAAGCGGAGCGCTGCCATTGCGGCTCGATCCCTTGTCGCATCTCGCTATCGAGAGGAGCAGGTCGGTCTGAGCGTCTGCATCCCTGCCGCTCTCTCCTCTTTTAGCCTCATAGCTGAAGGAGATTTTCCCCCCTTGAGCAGAAAGGGTTTCTAAAGAGGAATATTCCGAGGCCGGAGAGATGGCGTAGAAGTCGAGCGGACGGCTCGCCGGCCAGTATTCGGTCCGCGACGTGCGCCAGAGATCCGATACCTCCTCCTTGCTAACCTCGCTCCATCCGAAATAGCGTTCGCTGTCGGAGAGATTGGCAAGCACGGTAAAATTACCGTGGTAGCGTCGAAGCAGATCCGAATTGGTGATCTCTACACCTCTCGTCTCGATGCCTGAATCTTCTCCGGGGATATAGCCTACCCGATCGGAGACATAGCTATGGAGATAAAGGGTTTCTTCCCCTCCCTCAAGCAACAGGGGCTCAAGCGGAGTGTCCTCGCCGGAGCGGGTCACTGATCCGGAGTTTCCTCTCATGGCGAAGGCCTCGAAGCTGACAGTATCGGGATTCGCTCCCGATGTGCCTCCGCCGATAAGTTCTTCGTCGGCGCAGCCCGTAAGCAGCATTCCTCCGCAGATGAAGGGAATATATTTTATTTTATGTAGCTTCATTCTCTTGGTAGTTGTTGGGAGTTATATCTCTTTCTATCGTTATCTCACTCAAGATCGATATGCACCTTCCCGCCGTAGATCCATTCCTTGAAGGAAACGACGAAAGACATCTCCGCAAGGGAAATCTCATAGCGGTAGTCGTGGTTGCGTATAAGTTTGTCGAAACTTTTCTCAAAGTTGGGCTGCCCCTGGCCGTAGTCGCAGAGATAGACTTTTCCGATGATGGGTTGTCCCGTGCCGTCGATTCGCTCAAGTGTCACGTTGAACCATCTTGGAAAACCCGCTACACCTGGCATTTCCCGTTCTGCGGTGTATAGTGTAACCTCGTGGCTGCCG
>JAIDPP010000140.1 GCA_029062725.1 Muribaculaceae bacterium
TTCGGGGCGTAGCGCAGTCCGGTAGCGCACCTGGTTTGGGACCAGGTGGTCGCAGGTTCGAATCCTGTCACCCCGACGATGAGTTCCGGCCGTTAAACGGCATATAAAAATCCTGCCCCTCACGGAGCAGGATTTTTGTTTATCATACCTTTCGCTCATCTCTTGATCGCTTCCATAAGCTTGAGGGCCGACACATATTGCTCTATCCCGGCCGCCACTTTCTTAGCGTCGCTCATGGCATGGACCACCGTGGCCGGCCGATCCGAAACATCGCCACCTGCAAATACCCCTACACGGCTTGTCATACCGTAGGGCATCTCCCGCGTCAGCACATATCCCCGCTCGTCAACATCGATACCTTCGGTGGTCGATACGATCCTCGCCGCCGGAGCATTCCCTACGGCCTGAATAAGATGATCAGCAGGATATTCCCGCTCCTCCCCTCGGGTCTCTATTATCAAGGATCTGAGATTGGTGCCTTCCCCGGCATTCGCTTTCA
Source organism: Muribaculaceae bacterium (assembly GCA_029062725.1). GTDB lineage: Bacteria > Bacteroidota > Bacteroidia > Bacteroidales > Muribaculaceae > Lepagella. The sequence continues at coordinate 500 of JAIDPP010000140.1, forward strand.
CGACATTTGATTCCCACAGGAATTTAACTCCCTCTTCAACCGCCTCTTCATATTCGGAACGTAATGCACGCATTTTGTCGAGAGTGCGTCGATAGACCACCGTCACCTCCCGGCTCCCCATACGCAGGGCAGTGCGCGCGGAATCCATAGCTGTGTTGCCCCCTCCGATGACGAACACCCTGTCGCCATCTCCTACTATAACCTCATCACGGGCTATATGACCGGAATTATATAGCTGCACCTTGCGCAGGAAATGCAGCGCCTGGAAAACACCGGCCGCATCCATTCCTTCGGTCGGCAACGGAATCGGCAGCCCGGCTCCCGTGCCGATAAATATGGCATCGAATCCCATCCCGAACAGATCATCGACAGTATAATCCACTCCGATAGTCGTGCCGCAATGGATGGCCACACCCAAGGCCTCGAGCGCACTTACCTCACGCCTTACCACCTCCTTGGGCAGCCGGTATTCGGGGATACCGTATAAAAGCACTCCTCCAGCCTCATCCTCCATCTCAAACACCTCCACGCTGAATCCCTTGCGCGCCAGATCAGCGGCCGTGGTAAGTCCCGCCGGACCGCTTCCGATAACAGCTACCTTTCCCTTTGTCTTTTCAGGCATATTCTCATGGTCAAGCCCGGCAGCGAAATCGAAATCAGCCACAAAACGTTCCAGCTTACCGATATGGATATGTTCTCCCTTCTTTTGCAGGATACAGTGACCCTCGCATTGGCGTTCTCTGGCACAGACGCGACCGCAGACCGCCGGTAGATTGCTCCGCTCCCGGATTATCTTGATGGCATTACCGAAATTTCCCTTGCCAAGCTCCGCTATCCACTCCGGTATCTTATTATTGACCGGGCACGCCTTCTGACACTGGGCTACCTTGCAATTCAGGCAACGCTGAGCTTCCTTGATGGCTTCCGAGACTGTATAGCTTTTATTTACTTCATTGAATCCTTCCATATATCTCGCTTTTCCGGTACAGGCCGGCATTATCCCGACCTGTCCCTCAAATATTTTACAAATATAATGATTTTCTCGATAAGTCCATACCACTCCTCCTCAAAGCCAACTATTTCATCGCGAAAATGTTTTGATTATAGCAGGCAGACTCCGGCAAGCCGTTGCCCGGTGTAGCCTATCCCTATAACTCAAACCGATTAAAACAGGAATTGCCATGAGCCGTATCCATACCAAATTGCCAGTTCTCCTTATCGGAGGCCTCTTCGCACTCTTCTCTTCATCAAAGGCAGAGGCGCAATATTATGAATTAGTCAACCAACTGCCCAATCTCCTTTCTCCGGCTCTTTCAGGGTCGATGAATTACAAGGGGTATGTGGACGTGACCGGAACCTTAGGCGTCGGAAATGACCGGGCGAATTTCGTGGGTATTTCCACTTCGCAGGGTTTTCAGTATTCAACATGGTTCTTTATGGGTGCCGGTATCGGAGTAGAT
>JAIDPP010000141.1 GCA_029062725.1 Muribaculaceae bacterium
CACACACTCGATGGCCGCATTGAATGGCTCTCACTCACAGGTAGAAAACCTTCGGGGATGAGTCTTCAGCAGTGGAAATTCATGCAGACTGCAATGCCCGATATAAAGCAACTTCTACTTGAAGGAAAAAATATACGGGCTGATGAAAAGATTACCGAACTTATCAAGCGTCAACGTGAATTTACCGAAGGCGTACCCCTGCCTTCTATCCAAAAAATCGAAGCGGAGCGGTGGTATAATCGCCTTGTTCGCCCGGCCTTAGCCGGGAGCTTGGCGGTATCAATCGGTCTGTTCGGATTGATTATTCCGCTTTACAGATCGAAAAACCTGCGGATTCCATGCTTTATGACAGATATGTGTGGCTGGATTCTCTTGTTATATGTTGCCACATCAATGGGCGTGTTGTGGTGGATCAGCGGCCACGTACCTCTTTCTAACGGATCCGAGACAATGATGTTTATGGCTTTTGTATCCCTTATCGGCGTATGCTTCTGCCGCGACCTTACGCTTAAAGGGGGCTTGATGATAGTGGCTGCAATGGCGCTGTTTGTGGCTGCAATGGGTGGTCGCACACCCCGTATTGGAAATATGATGCCTGTATTATCGAGTCCGCTCCTCTCCATCCACGTGATGGTGGTGATGAGTGCTTATGCCCTTTTCTTCCTGATGGCTATACTCGCTATTATGGCCCTCTCGATAAAAGACAAAGAGCGCGGGGCTCGTCTTACTTTGTTAAACCGTATCATTCTTAACCCGGCAGTAGCCCTCCTGGGAGCGGGAATATTCATTGGTGCGGTATGGGCTAACCAGACGTGGGGACGTTATTGGGGCTGGGATCCGAAAGAAACCTGTGCCTTGATAATGTGGCTGATATATGCTCTTCCCCTCCATTGGGGCAGCAGATGGCTCTCTGTGTTCCGAAAAGAAAAGATTTTCAACATATACCTTCTTATAGCGATTCTCTCAGTAATTTTTACCTACTTCGGAGCCAACTATCTCCTAAGCGGGCTCCACTCCTATGCCTGAATATTTATTTGAACTATGCCACCGCCGACAGCAGCTTCCAACCGTCAAAAAGATAGCCGCCCATGAATCGGGACGACTATCTTTTTGAGAATACTTGCTGTCTGAGGGGTCAGCACGCCCCATTTTTATCACGGGATAAGGATTTTATGAGTTCTATTCCCGTTCCTCCATATATAGATCCCGGAGTTCAAACCATCCCATTCCCCAAATTCCACATTAGTCTTGATGGGCTGACCTTGTAGATTATAGATAGTTCCAAAACCTGAAGTGTTATGAGTCATAACGTCTTCGATAGCGGAGTTATCACCGTTTGATTGCGGGAATACCGGAAGAGAGGGAAACCAGTAGTTGGAAATCATAGGGTATTCCTTGATGAGGTTGCCATCCGAATCAAAACGACGGGTCACGTATGTGGGATCGACAAACTTATGAAACATTGACGCATATAACTCGTCGGTAACAGGATGAATCCCCAATGAACAACCATAGACATGCCAGTCGCCGGGTTCTTGGGAGAAATCCAATAATTTTTCAACTTTCCCTGAATCAATATCATAGCGAAATATCCGATAATTAGTGAACCAACTATTCGGACCGCCACACCAATACAGACGGTTGGTGATTGAAGACGCACAGAATGGATCAGGAGTCCAGGCATACCATGAATTGGAAGGAGGGAAAATATCGTCACCCTCAATTTTTATCACCTCCCTCTGTAGGGACACCGGATCAAGCGATACTATATATGGCACGGTAGCTCCCGAGCCTTGAGTGTTTTTAGCAGCTGAATACCATAGTTTCCCATCTTTAGATCTGACGATAGTGGAACCTATGCCGGAGCTGCGGCGCGGTCGTGTGCCGGTATCTTTCTCAATCGCATCGTCAACTATTCCCATATCCAGGACTCCGGTCACCTTATCAGTCAGAGGATCGATCACAAGCAAACCGAATTGTTGGTGGACGGCAAACACTTTTCCTTCGGCAAGAATCATGGTGCCCGTCTGTCCGAAATATAGTGAGCTGGTAGGATCAGAGTTTGGTTTGTCAGGATCGATGCCAACGTTGGGATTTTCAGATCCTGATACCTGTCCTTCAATTTCAATTGTCTCGAGATTAAGAATCCATATTCCATTGCTTGAAGAAACATAACCTTTTTTTTCATCAATCCCGCAAAAAGCTCGTCCGTCACATTGATTGCCGCTGGGATCTATCAGCTGAAGCTGCTTTATCATCTTCATATCCGAGGCATTGGCAACAGAAATACGTCCTCCCGTGATACTGGCCCCCGGATCCTTATCCTGTTTTGCTATCATATACAGACGGCCATTCCATATCGCGCCATATTGATTGGTGCATCCTAATTCCACCCCCGGATTTTCAGTCTGAATGACTCTATACTGCCAGTACTCGCCCTCCGGATCATCCGGAAGAAGATAGTTGATAGTGGAGTTCTGATGGCCATACCAATCTTCGTTGATAAAGATTACGCCGCAGGAATAGTCAATCTCTCTCGCGGCAGAGGTTAACACCGCAGCGAGAGAGATTGATAAAATAGTTAGAAATCTGCTTATCATCGCTTTCTGATAATAAGTTTACGAGACTCGCAATCGTCAGCTACAAGCACGTAAATGCCGGAATCAACTGCTACCGAGTGGTATTCCTCGTCGGAATCAACGACAAAACTGTCAACAACGATTCCATTGCTGTCAAAGAGGCGGAATGTAGTTCCCTCATATCCCCTGATAACAATAACATCGCCTTCGGTGCGGATAGTGCGGGTAGATTCACCGATACCATCAACGCCGGTTGTAGTGTCCTCTATCTTTATCTTAATGGCATGAGTGGAGACTTTACCATTTGATTCAAGCACGATACCCAGTGTCTGTTCTCCTGTTTTCACGGGCTTGATGCTTAGCACATTCCCTTTCAAAGATGCAGCTACAGGTGAATCCTCTTTATCGGCAAACATTCTGATCTGATCCTGAAGCAAGGTGCAGCGAATATTTGCATCTATATGGTCTCGATCCATCACATTGAGAATGATTTCTTGATCCGGATCATTCAAATTGAGCACGACATCATCTACTTCCTCCATTTCAGGACCATAGGCATCCGGAAAGACCGGGATAGCGGGGAACCAGTAATAATCCTTCAGGCGTACGCTACGAAGAGTTTCTTCCTCTGTATTATAGAAATTCAGCCAGTTATAGCGATAGTTGGCATTTGGAGATGTAGTTGATGCAAAAAGGATTTCTCCTGAACGGTCATCGTAGCGCATAGTAGCGTACGTCTGCTGATTGAGACTGTTGTTGATACCCTTAACACCTTTAAAATCAAATATGGGTTTCAGTTCTCCGGGGTTTGTTTCCGTATCCCAGGCATAAATCTCACTGCCGGAGGCCTCTATTGAAGATGCGGAACCGTTCCAATACAGCATCTGCTTGCTATTGGCGCTGAAGAAATTGTTGCTGCGCCATGCGCCCCATCCGGTAGAAATAACACCGGGCACTTCTACTACGCGAATCTCCTCCAGATCCAACGGATTGATACAATGCAGCACTGAATGTCCGGCCGAAGCATCGGTACCTGTCGCGTACCATACCATTCCGTCGGCAGTCTGCGTGATAGCTCCGATTTTCTTGTCCTCAATGGTCTTTACCAATTTATCGGTCGCCGCGTCCACAACGTGGACACCAATAGCCTGCTGGATGATAAAGACATAGTCGTGGGTTGCAACCATATCACCTACCTGCTGGTTGTAAAGCGCCTGATTGCCTCCGATTGACGTATCGTCACTTGATATGTTGTTGCCGATACCGGGAATATCCGAAGCTGCCAGGGTCATATTGTCGGCATCGTCCCATGTAAGTACGCGGACACCGGCATGATGACCTATATAAGCCTTATGGGCATTGACTCCCACACATGCACGACCGTCACCACCAATTTCGGTAAATGAGGCAATATTCTTCAATGTGTGGGCATCCGCCACTACCAGACGTCCGCCAACTTCACCTCTGATATCTCCCTTGTCATGGTTCTGCTTAGACATAACGAAAAGTTTATCTGCGAATATCATAGCATACTGTGATGTGGCACCGAAACCTCCGTTATTATTCAGTTTGGTATAAGGACGATAAACAATATCCTCATCAGAATCAATTGTCGGGGATGTAAGATAGTTAATGGAGCCATTCTTGTGGGTGAACCATTCCTCATTCAACCAGAAAGTTCCCTCGGTAAAATCATCCGGCATCTCTTCGCTCGCCGGATCATTGACCACTACGTGATAACTGCGGGTTATGTTTTTGTTCTCAACCGAGGTCAAGACAAGATCAAACTCACCGGCCTTGTAGGTCACAAGTTCATTAAATTTGCCGAGAGTCTCACCGTCAGGCATATAACCGCTCACACCATATACATTGGCGATATTCTCGATGGTGGCATTCTCAATGGAAATCATAACTCCCTGATTAGCCTTTGTCGGGAAGGCACAGGTCCGGATAGGGAGAAGATCATGACAATCTACATTTATGGTGGCGTCATAGTCACCGACAAGAGCCACAGCCTTTACGGGATTTGACGTTACATTAAAGGCGATCATTCCCTCAACCTTGTTTTTCTGAGTATATTCATTGTCTCCAGTTTCTTCAAGGCCATAGAAATACTTCAGATTGAAGACAGTGGAGGTTGCCGGAGATGAGATTGACATTTTGCCGAAAGTGTAATCATAGCCCGGATATTTTTCAGCCTCGTCGGTGTATGGAGCCGGGAAGCAGTCCTGGCGATAGATGGCATTTTCCTTATAGTTCTCGTCAAAAACTTCTACGAAGAAACGTGTGTAAGTGGCATCCTTGGGTTCATATTCAACAAGTTTGCTGAGTTCAGTCTGAGCTAAAGACCCGACAACACTGACTTGAGTGTCGGTTATTTTCGTAATCGGTTTCTCGGGAGCAACGATTTTCATAGGAATTTTCTCACTCCAAGATGATGTGAAACTTTCCGTGTTGCCGGTGTTCCCAAAGGAAGATTTGGAAATATTGACCTGTGCAAGAACGTCGCGTTCCGTAGGAACATATCTGTGTATTCCCGGATTTTCAGGATCATCGTTGAATTTCACATACCCGAAATCGACAGTCACATAAGGGCGACCTTCAGCCTCGGCCGCCTGATTGGCGCCTTGAGTGTTGACTTCGAAAGGATATGCGTCCCATGCGAAGTAAGCGTATGCGCCGCCCACACCTCCTGTGCGCACCCATATCGGTATTATCATCTCATCAGCAATCGGCATCTCATAGTTCTCGGGGATTCGGCCGCCGATCACAGTTTCTTCAGGAATATAGAATGTATATTCAGGAGCCGGAGCCACATCATCCGATCCCTTGGAAGTTGATTCATAACATAAGTAAATTACACTCCCGTCAACGGGTTTTTCGGAAGAATAAATTCTCCATTCGGAGTCAGCAGTATTATCAGCTATATGGTCATATTCCTCAGCTATGCTACCCTTATCCATATTATCATAAGCGTAGCCGCCTCCGGAGGTGCGTTGCAGGCGAGGGTCTGCGTTCACAACAGTCTCCAGAATCTGTTCCGGAGTTGCACCATTATCAAACCGCACCCCATATATCAGGTTATCAACACCTTTACGGGGTCCGTCATTCCAAGTGATCATAACAGCACCCAGATTTGAGCCTTCCCCGACAATGTAACCAAGCCGCGACATATCGACATAAGAATCTACCGGGTGCGGCTCAATCAATTCCGGGAGGAGCGCTGCCCAGGCCTCATCGTTATAGTAGGCCTCAAGATATTTTTCAGGTACGGTGAGGGTGATTTTACCGACAGCATCCTCAGGCAATTTAAGCCCTGCCGGAGGATTAGGTGCATCACAATAGATGGCAGTCAAAGATGAGCAACCCGACAGATCAGGCACCTGTGTAACCTTATCTCCGAAACGAAGTGTGGAGAGCCCTGTGACGTTATCAAGACTAACCTGATAAGATGACGGGTCTGCATCGATCAGATCGCGGTTTATCACGATTTCGGGACATTCCACACCGCGGTTGAAAGTGTTGAACGAGAATTTCAGATCTTCCATTGTCGGGCTGGCATTGAATATGATTTTCCCGACTCCGCCCGCTCTACGGTCCAGACACAGTTGGGCAAATTTACCAAAATCATCCTTGATCTCCTCTAATGTGCCCGGAAACACAAGCTCATCGATATGGCCATTCATGTCGAATGTTCTGGTAAAGCACCCGTCCCATAATGTTGTCAGGCCCTCCGGCAATACGATCGAACCGAGCGCGCGGCACATATAGAAACAGTTGCCTCCAATCTTCTTCAATGTGGAAGGCATTTCGGGCCATTTCACGTTATTGGCATTATAGAAGGCCTCACGGGCAATTTCTGTAACGCCTTCAGGAATAGTCACGTTGATTACTGACGTACATGCTCTAAGTGCGGATTCGCCAATACGGGTTACACGATACTTGGTACCGTCGTGCTCCACCTCAGAGGGGATGTTGACAGTCTCCATCTGCAAATGGTTGCCGGAGACGTACGCTCCCTTGATAACATCCTCACAGCAGAACTCCACTGTGCCGTCCTCAAGGACATGATACGGCAGACCATCGTATTCGAACAGTCCATACTGCTCGAAATCACTGTCTGTGATTTCGGCCCGTGCATTAAGCCCCGTGAGAGCGATTAATGCAGACGATAGCCAGATTAATTGTTTTTTCATTCTGTGATTAGTAAAAAGTTATTATTTGGTTATCATTATTTTTCGTGATTCATGTTCCGGAATTACGATTATGTATAATCCCGGGTCAAGATTATTGCGGTCTCCGGGCCACACATATCCCGTGTCCCTTCCTTGCAGAGTGTAGATGCGTCCCCCCTGCATATCTTCTGTTGCGGCAGATTCAACACCTGTCTCAAGATTATAGGAGAAGTCATGAGAATAGTCTAATGGGAGATCTCCCGGTTCGACCGCCTCCCCGTATGCGTTCGTAGTTCTGTCAAGCAATGTGTAACTCCAAGCATCCACCTGTCCGTCAGAAAGTTTGCGTGATGACATACCTAACCCCGAATATGAAAGATCATCCGAATCAATGCCGCCTACCCAATAACTCCAGTAACCGTCGTACCATCCGGAGCGCCACTGCATCGTTGCAGCGTGTTGCTGCAAGTAATCGTCTGCAAGCCAGTAATCATAGTCGTATGCCGGATAACCGTATTCCCGGGCGTTGATGGGATGGTCAAGAATATTATTCTTTTTTGATTCAGCTATGGCGCGATTGCAATATAGGGGGGTAAGATTGCCGGGAGCCTTTGTCTGGCCCATTGTCTCATTAGGAGTGAAATAATCAAAGCTGATTTTTTCATCCTTGCAGGCATTGGTGAAATCAAAAGAGAGATGATCGGCAATATGTTCACCCTGAGGATCAAAGTATCCTATACCGTCAACAGTACATCCCATCCACCCTGTATATTGGGTGAAAAGTAAAAGGTCACTACTTCCGGATGCGACCGCACGAAACATATCCTCACCGCTTGGAGCCCCGGATTCATAGTCTCCGCTGCTCCATCTGAATCCCCACACATGAGCGTATGGATCTTCAGAAGAGTTGAACTGAACAATGAGGGCGCTTTTTGATTCCCCCTCACCGACCCAATGCTCTATTTTATTCCAGTCAAGGACAAAATACGAATGGGCGGGCAGGCTGCCAATCGCAATTAACGCCAGCGGAATCAACATCCGGCTGTGCATGTAAAAAGATATCCGTTTCATTTTATTTTATATTGTTTTTGGTTTTTAGTCAATGGATTCGGGAGCGGAACACCGGGATTCTCCAGATGTAGGTCCTGAGCCCGGCTAAGTTCAGTCGATGTCTCTCCTAACCATCCGCAGTATTGGTTAAGTCCGGTATATACACGGATGAAATCGACTCCCGGTATATTTACCGGATTCCCTTCATTATCCACAGCCCGGGATATATCGAATGAGTTTAAATCGGAATAATCATTGGGATGATTATCCACATACCCCCAATCATAGGCATATAATACATAATAGCTCCCCATACCGCCTAAATCGACACTGTTTGAGGCAAGACAGGTTCCGGAGAATGTAAGTCTGTCGTCGGTTATCCAGAGCGGATAATAGCTTTGGCTGTGAAATGTATTTTTCGATATATAGCCCTTAGATCCTTCCGAATCAATCCAGGGAATATATTTAACATTATCCAAAAATCCGGTATCATCTTCTTCGGGAATAATATCAGGATCAGGTCTGGAATACGTAATGGTGTAATTATGACGTGTTTCAGGCTTGAAATACTCACTCCCTGCGAGTTCATACCATTCATCATCCGGCACCCCGTTACAGTTCGTGTCATAACTTACCATCACGATACCCGGCTCAGCCGACCCTCCTCTTTCTTCAGGATTAAGAAGTTCATAAAAAGCATTTCCCCAGATACGGAAATCGTACTCGTCGGGTACATTTATCACAGTATGGTCAAAACCAAAAGTGACATATCCTCCGTAGCCACCGAGAGTTATCATTATATCATTAGTTCCGGATATTGATTCTTCCGCTTTACGGAGCATATCCGCGTATGTGTCACCCTCTTCATATCTCGGCATCTCATTGACAAACTGTCCGGGAGCGGGGCAATACTCATAGACCTTTGATATGTAGGGGCTATATTCTATCTCTTCATGAAGAACGTGAATATAGAATGAAAAATCGTAAGGAGTCTCAGGGTCTATAATCTTGAGCTCCATTTTATAATTATTCTCTTCCCCGGCGAGAAAAATATAATCTTTTTCGACGCTCGCCAGACTGTCGTTGACATACCATTCATATCTTTCACCGGTAAGGGCGGGATGAAGATCAAGTTTCTGCATCCGAGAAATATAATAGACATCATCGATGCCGAGATTCACCATCGGAATTTCATCACTGCATCCCCATAAAAGGGTGCACAGGGGCATTATGATTAACTTTCTCATTTAGATAGAAATGTTATATGGGCCGGGATATCACCCGTTCTCACGCTCCATTTTTTTCGTCCCTCCGGAGAAAAGCAATAGAGTGTGCCTGATGAAACATAATTCTTTGCATCGGTTACGAAAATATCTCCGGTGTCCGGATGTGTCGCTATGCCGTATGGAATCGTAATCTCTTTCTCGGTACCGTCTGTAATGAAATTGTCGGAAATGACTTCTTTAGTCCGGATGTCTATTATCCCGTATGTGATGGTGTTGGAAGCAGTATAGTTGTTCCATTCCGTGGCGTAGTAATACATGTATTCGCCAAAGAATGTCATATTGGAGCAGGCAACGGGTATGGTGTCTGTTACCATCATTTGGTTAAATCCCGGTTTCTTTTGCATCACATACAACCGGGAGGGTCGGGTCTGGTAATCACCTCGTGAGGTTACCCATAGTTTATTGTACTTATCTTTTTTCAGACGATGAAGATTGATCCCGACGGGTATTTGCTGAACCTGCTTGAAATCCACCATCTGAATCACTGAAACTGTATAGTCGTAGTTAGGGGCTCTGTAGCCACCTGAATTGGCGACATACATATAATCATCTACGATTTCCATCTCCTCCGGCTGATATCCTACCGATACTTTTCGCGTTACGGCAAGAGAAAGGGTGTCAACCTCATAAACGGCTCCTTTGGGCGCGTTGGGATCAATCAACACTGGTCCGACGTAGGAACTGACGTAAGCTTTGCCTCGATGGAATCTGACATAACGACAATTGGGAATATCCACCTGCCCCAGTCGGATGCCTGAGCGCGCATCAAGCACTTCAACTTTATGGGAGCAATTGACAACTACATATAATTTGTTCCCATAAATTCCGATATCGTTTCCGACATCACCAAGTTCTTTAATAACATTGGGGTTACGTTCAGCGTAAAAATTGCGGGAATAAAGTCCGGTATGATAGTCATAGAAATCCAATGTGCATTTATTAGACCCCATGTTTCCTTCATTAACCAGATAGAATCCACGTATAGATGTTTCTTTATTTTCGTCACCGATAATATCATACTCCGTGGGCACCACAAGTTCGTCCTCACGACAACTTGTGGCGACCATCAGGAGTAGCAGAAAATAAAAGAAAACTTGTTTTGTTGTCATACTTCTACAGTAAGAGTAAATCTGTAATTACGTTTAGGCATCGGATAGTTGAGGATAACATCGTAATCCTGACTTAAAAGATTATTGACTTCAATCAGTCCTCTCAGATTTACTTTGCCAAATCTGAGATCCTTACTCAACGAGACATCAGATGTGTACCACGGCTGTGTATAGTTATACCTGATATTCTCCTGCTGATTGTATCGTTCCCCAACATATATCCAAGAATAATTAAGTCCCCAGCCTCGCCATTGAGCATTTACCACAGCTGATCCTGAATGGCGTGGTATATAAGGAATCTGATCTCGATAGTAATTATCAGCGGGATTTGTTACGTCGATTGCCCTTTGGAATGTATATTGTCCGCGCACGGTCAGGAAAAAATCCATATATGGGTTGACAGTCAGGAGCCCGGTCACATCCACTCCACGTATATCCACAAGCCCGAGATTGAGCATAGTCCATCTGAATTGTTGTCCTTTAGGGTAGGCCACAATTTTATCTTTCACACGATTATAATAGACATCGGCGCTTATTCTGGCGTTGGATATAATTCTATTCGATGTATGATCATATAATAATCCGATATTATATTGTGTCACCCGTTCCGGAGAAAGTTTGGAGTTACCCATATCGGCATAGTAGAGGTCGTTGAAAGTAGGCATCCTGAAAGACTGTTTATAGAATAGTCTTATTGAGAAATCCTTGTTTTTGAGCGGATAACCATTCATGAATACAGCCGGAGAGAACACATGTTTGTCGGATGGAGCTTCTTGCCCCCGGATCCTGTCATGAATGAAGGTTGCCAATGCACTTGCCTGCACTTTAATGCGACTGAAGTTCAAGGCCGTTGCAGCTGATAAGAATTGCGAAATACGGTCAGGTTTTACGAAACCATAGACATCCGCATCAAGTGTATTCCACATAAAATCATAACTCCCTGATACACTCCAGCGATCAGTAACAGCATACTCATTTGCAGAGGAAAAATAAATTTCTTTTTGTTTATACAGATTATCTATTTTTACCTGCTTGTCATCGTTATTCACATAGTGAGTCCGATAAAATGCATATTTGATATTATTTAAGGTCGTGAATTTTCCGAAAAAACCCGTGTAGCGACCTTGGGTAAATGAATTGGTATCCCAGATTCTTTCCCCTCTTCGCCACACATTATTGACAATCGCTCCGGGAACACCTCGCTCCGAATTATAATTATAGACCTTGAAATTCCACGAACCTGAGTTTAATGCGCCGTGTGTATTTAATTCAATTCTGGTGGCATTGATATCTCCGTTCTCTCTCACCGCCGTTGTATCGTATGCAAGTTCGCCAGCCGGATTAACTCTGCGATAACGAAATTTGTATTTCCCACTTGAATTTACCCATTCGGCACTTAAAGATGCGGAGATTCTTTCACTTAACTTTAGTTCAATAAGTGCCGAAGGATTTAATAAATCAAATGAACCGGTGCGGATGGTAGCTCTCGCATGATAATTCTCACCTTCATTAAACACAGGTGTACGGATCCTCATATATATCGTGGCGGCAGAACCGAAATCCTTGGCAGGTTGCAGTATTTCGCTTTTCTGCCCATTATAGAGCGATAAGGCTTCAATATTATCAAGTGAAAATTGACCTAAGTCTATTTGGCCGTTCTGGGCATTACCAAGCTCCACTCCATCATAAACCACCCCCGTATGGTTGGTTCCCATAGAGCGGATATTCACAGTTTTGATTCCACCTACACCCCCGTAATCTTTTACCTGAACGCCTGAAAAATAGCGCAGTGCATCAGCAACACTGTTGCTGTTGAGCCTGTGCAGTTCCTCCCCGGATAGAGTCTGTGCGGGAATGATATCCCTGTTAGGTTGTAGAGCAGTGACAAGAACTTCCTGAAGAAGATATGTAGTGTCCTTAGGTTCTTTTGCCTTAATCATACCCGGAATAAGGCAAAACAGCATAATGGATCCAATTACACGAAACGCCATTAGTTTTACTGATTATAATAAAAAAGACCCGCAGAAATACCGGTTAAGGTATATCAACGGGTTATGGGTTTTTCTAAAATAATCAGTCAAACCTTTACATGACAAATCCTGACAACAACCGTATGTGGTTGTCAATAAGTCAAACCCATAATCCCGTGGGTGATTCTATGTTTTGAAAGGCAGGTCTTCTGACTTATCCCGGTTTAATCGCGCCTTCCCGGTCTTTAAATGACCAGTGGCAAGTTGCGAAAAACTTGTTCAATAACGAAATTACATCGTCAAAGAACGGGAATTACAGCAGCGGGTACTGTTGAGGATTCTCACCTCATTCCCTTTTGATGCTCTTTCACGCCTCCACTCTTGGACGGCAGAGCAACCATTTCAGTCGCAAAGCTACAAAAAATAATCCTCACCACCAAATTTTTCTATTTTTTAACATTCTTTTGGCCTGCGGAAACGGAGGGCTCTATGCGGGTATTTTCTGAAGACCGGTTTTACCTACTCTACTCCTTCGACCGATTTTCTTCCCCTGATTATCATTTTTGCAAGATTCCGAAATAAGGATATATTTCATAAATAAAAGCGGCGAGTCAATTTTTGAAACACCGCTTAGGATCATGTCTTTATTTCTTCACTCGTAGTCCTTTAATTCGTTTAATTTATCAC
>JAIDPP010000142.1 GCA_029062725.1 Muribaculaceae bacterium
GCTTATAATGATATTCTTCGGAACAGGCTTGCCTGCGGGAAGAGCCCAATAATATTTACCGTTTTTCTTTGTCATCTTGTCTCCGGGCCATTCTGTTGAAGAAGTGCAGTTAACATCTCCGTCGGTCCATGCCCAGACAGCCACATCCTGCTTGGATGTATCGTCGAAATAGATATAATACTCATCATCCGGCTCAACAGGATCGATGATGACAGATTTCTTGGTGTAAGTGAAGCTCTGTGAATTCGAACCGGCCTCATTCTCCACATAAGTGGAAAGAGTAGTGGTCTGATTGAAGGTCAGGGGAGAAGAATATACAGGAGAGGAAGCCGATGCCGTTCCTGTAGTCGAGTAATGGATAGGCACCCCGGCCGGATTCACGCTCAGGCTTACAGTCACGTTGTCTGTGAAATCTGACGAACCGGGAGAAGCCGTAACGGTCGGCTTCGAGGGACGCGGAGGAACCGGGGGATTAGGACCGTTGTTAACAGTGCCATATTCCTCGATGAGAAGCACTGGGCCCGAAGCAGTCATAGTGACCTTTCCTCCGGTCACAGTCGCGATGTTATCGGTATTGTAGCCGTCCATCACCTTCGTGCCGTCGGTAAATACGCTCCCTACGTTGAGAGTGTAGCTCTGACCGTTCTGAGTGTCGAGCTTGATGGCCACCGCATTGGTATAACCATTTTCCGAGAACTTACGGATATAAGTTCCCTCAACAATGCTCTGCGTGCCGGCACCGACAGCCGGATTACGACGGCGGAATTGACCCACTTTCTGCCAATGCCTGTTGACATCGTTATCCACGGCCTCCCAATTGAAGTCGCCTCGGGTCACCATTCCGGGGTCACCGAATCCGTTTATAGTGGGGCGAGAAGTCTCATCGCCGTAATATATCTGGGCGCCGCCGGGACAAAGGAGGAGCATTGTGCCCACCTTTTTCTGGTCGCCGGGACGATGAAGGCCGGTATCATGGCTCGACACATAGTTAAGCACCTGCCTGCCATTGCTTCCGTTGCAGAAATTGGCGTAATACTCCCAATCGGTAGTGGTCGGAGTGTTTCCGGTGCCTCCTTCGGAGCCGTTGAAGGCGAAATTGATCATCGAATCAAAACCACCCTGAGTGAAATAGCCTGTGTCACCGTGGTTCCACGCCCAGGCCTCGCCTGTCATCCAGAACTCATCGGTCCAGCTTTTTGCATACTCATCCGCACGGTCGCTCTGACGCCACTTTGCAAGTGCCTGCTTGCAGGCGTTCTTGAGCTGGTTCCATCGGTTGAATTCAACATGCTTGGCTGTATCGCAACGGAAGCCGTCGATTCCGAAATACTCCACCCATGCCGCCAGCCAGTTTATCACATAGTCAGCGGGCGCCCCCTTACCATCGGTGCGCCATGCCTCTGCCGTCGGGAGTCGATAATTATCCCAGTCGCCTCCCTTCTCAACTGCCCATTTCTTCTTCAGGAATGGAGGAATACTTACGCTTTGAGTCTTTTCAGTCACTATATCAGGAAGTCCGGACAGGGATTGTGTCTTGTCATCGTTCCCGGGCACGGCGAAACCTGCGCTCTGTCCCCAGCTCCGGTCGCCGAAAGCACGCACGAAGCCGCTCCACCAGTTACCCCATTTTCCCTGACTGTCGGCATTGAAGCTGACGGGGTTTGAACTCGACCACATGGTGAAGTTGCTGGTCGGTACCCATCCGGCCTGAGGAGTTCCGTTGAAATTTCCGAAGTCATAATCCACGCAGTCGTCGAGCGTGCAATACCCCGTATGGTTGAGCACGATATCCATAACAACGCGGATTCCGCGTCTGTGACACTCGGTTACGAAATTGCGCATATCCTCGATCGTGCCCATATTGCGGTCCATGAAGGTCCAATCGAGGGTGTAGTAGCCGTGGAAGGCATAATGAGGGAAAGCATCATTCTTACCGCCCGTCCAGCCATGCATCTGCTCGTAGGGAGCGGTGATCCAGATGGCATTCACCCCGAGTTTGTCGAGATAATCCAGTTTCTCGGTCAGACCCTTGATGTCTCCTCCGTGGAAGGTGGCCACGTTGCTGCCGCCTGCTGTCTTATGGCGGTGGTAGCTCTCGTCGTTGGAGGTGTCGCCGTTGTAGAATCGGTCAGTGAGAACGAAATAGACATTGGCATTCTTCCAGGTGAAATAGTCCCTGCGCACCACCTGAGGAGTAGTGACCTTGATGGTATATACCGACGTCGCACCGCTGTTCCTTACAGTGTAGGTTATCAGGTTCTCCCCTGCGGCGAGAGTTCCTAAAGAGTGATTGGTATAGGGGAATCCGTTTACGGTAATCTCCACTATTGCATCTGCCGCTGTGGGAGCTGCCGAGAAAGTGGCGATCGACGATGCATCCTCGCCAAGCTCAATCTCATAATCTTTTGTCTGCTGATTGAAACCATGCAGTATATTGCGACCGTCAACCTTTATTTCAAGACGGTTGAGGGATGTTTCGCCGGCAGCGAAACATCCAAAAGCGGTTACTCCGAGAAGAAGAGCCGACGTAGCACCCTTCAGACCCGGGAAAAAGTTGATTTTATGTTTCATTATGATGTCGGAAGGTTATTTCTTTATTACTTTATTCACATTCTCGGAGCCGTCGGTTGAAATCGTGCGGAGGATATAGAGACCCCCGGCGAGGCCGGCGAGATCTATCGTGGTCTCGTTAGCGCAGGAAGGTTCGCCGCGCATCATCAGGCTGCCGTTGACACTGTAGAGTTCATAAAGCGTTATGCCTGACGAAGAAAGGATACGCAGTTCTCCCGAGGTCGGATTCGGCCCCACGCGAAGCGTTTCGCCTCCCTCGCTGACAGCACTCATAACGGAAGTGGTGTTACTGAAAAAGGCATCGGAAAAGAGCGGAGACTGGTTTGAGAGATTCCGGAGCACAGGATATTCCTTACCGCCTTCCGACCGCCATTCCCAGATCGTATTGAAGTCCCATCCGGTAAGGGATTGGAACCTGCTCGGATTGCGGAAGGTCATAGCGGGGTGCATCACGGCATGGTCGCCATGCGAGGTCCATACATTATGACCGGGCTCGATATCGGCCCAGCTATAGGTCTGCTCCACACTGTTCTCCGCGTTGTTGTTTCCTCCGAAACGGGCGGAATAATCATAATAGGATGTAATCGAAGAGTTAAGTGCCACCGAATTTTTTATCGTGCCGTAATTGGCGCCGACAAGTCCGCCGACATAATCAAAACCGCTGACCGCGCCGGCCGAATATGTGTTTTTTATGACGCCGCGGTTCTTCCCTACGAGACCTCCCGTGGCATAATCCGAAGGATTCTCCACGTTCGCGCCGGAATAGCAGTCACGGATCTGGCCGGTGACATTCTCTCCTACGAGACCTCCGACACATATCGAGGATCCTTTTACGCTTCCGGATGTGAAGCATCTTTCTATTATCCCTTTCCTAAGCTCTCCGGCAAGGATCCCGACGCAATTTGTGCCGGAAACATCGGCCGATATAATTCCAAGATTCCTTACCTCCCCACCGTCGATATAGCCGAAGAAGCCTGTCGGATTTCCAATCGCACTACCGGAAAGAGTAAGGTTTCTGACGCAATGTCCGTTACCGTCGAATATAGCGCGGAAAGGTGTTGATGTCGATCCTATTCCGACAGCGAGTCCGGAAGCGTCGATGTCGGCCTCCATGCGCAGATACACCCCCTCTGCCCAGTCGGCAGACGTTGTGGCGAGAGTCTGTAGATCGGAAGAGGTCTTCAGGATAAAGGGATCGGAATATGTCCCCTCCCCTCCGGAATAGGCATCCCTGCGACCCTGCTCTACTTCTACAAAAAGGTCGTCGGTCTGACCTCCGAAACTGTTCTTGGCGATAAAACCAAGTTTTGTAAGATTTTGCAATTCGGAATCTGTCAGACCGTAGAAAGCCTTGATATCTTGAATCGAAAAAGTATAACTGCTCCCGTTACGGGTCATCAGGAATTGAGAGGTATGGACTTCAGTCCATTTGAACGGGGATTTCGATTCCGATCCGATTTTATCACACCAGGTGTAACAATACACCTCCGAACCGAGATCCTGACCGGAAATAGTTATCTCCAACGGCTTGTTGGAAATTGCCGGACTTGGGTTGGACTTTATCGTAGCGGCCTCTGAATATGATATGGAGAAAAGACCTCCCGATAGTGCCAGGAAAGTAATTAATAATTTTCTCATGGGTTAAACATGTAAGAATAATAATTCAGGAGCATATTAAAGACTCCAATAGTTAGCCAATTACAAAATTACTGCTATTATTCCTCTTACCCAATTTTAAAAATATGTTATATAACACAAAGAGGGTGTGTCATAACGGCCCGTCCGGGTCGTTATGACAGCACCCTCGCCATCCGGACAAATAGATTAAGGTGTGTCTAAATTCATTTTGACACACCTTAATCTATTTGTAGTCCCTTTGAAATTGTTAGAACCCTTTCTCCTTTACAAGGCGTGAGAACGTCTCCGATACCTCCTCATTCATTTTGCCCGGGTAACGGATGTCGGTGAATACCTGAGCCAAGGTCTCCTTTCCGTTCTCCTTGATAAAACCACGGGATTCTTCGAGATTCTCCTTATATTCAAAAAGAGAGTCAATATCTTCCTTAGAATAATCCTTATAAACTTCCTTATGAAGAACTCCGGCAACAGGAATACGGTCGGAAGCCGGGTTGAAACCGGTCTCCTCATCAGGATATCCCACTGTAAGACAGATTACGGGCACTACACGGTCTGGGAGTTCCAGAATCTCCGCTATCTTTCCCGCATTATAAGTGACAGTCCCGAGATAGCAACTGCCGATGCCATTCAGCTCCGCCAATGTGACAAACTGCTGGGCAAACAAGGCCGTATCGATGAGAGCGGTTATAAAGGAATGGTAATTGCGGAAGCCGGGAGCCGCTTTACGCTCTTCACACCACCTCTCGAACCGCCGCAGGTCAGCGCAGAATGTCAGCATCACGGAGCAGCCTTTCACTGTCGGCTGGTTGAAATGAAGCGGTGCAAGCCGCGCCTTCATCTCCTCGCTGCGGGTGGCGACAACGCTGTAAAGCTGCATGTTGCCCGTAGTGGGAGCGTGAGAGGCGCCCTCCAAAAGAGCTTCCAATGTTGCATCGCTGACCTCCTTGGAGGAATATCTTCTCAATGTGCTTCTATTCTTGAAGAAATCAAGATATTTAAGTTCTTCCATAATTATTGATTGTTTATACAAAGCTAACAATAATTTTTCACTTTAGCAACCATCCATTGATCCATTCTAAGGCTCCTTAAGATATATGAACTCGTTCGTGCGAGAAAGAACAAACTATCACTCCCTGAATCTATATTCTTTTGGAGATATACCGGTATGACGACGGAAAAAAGTTCCGAAAAATGACTGATTGGCAAAATTCAGAGCCTCACTCACCTGCTGCACCGTCAATGACGGATCATCAAGAAGAGCCTTAGCTTCAAGGATTACCTGTCGGCATATCCATTTTCTGGGAGTCTTCCCGGTGATTTCCGCAACAATCTGCCCGAGATATTTCGGGCAGATACATAATTTCTGCGCATAAAAGGGTATATTTCTATTGGAGGCACCATATTTTCCCACCAGGCGAATGAAATCTCTCACGATAATCTGTTTTCTATTGTTGGTTGAATCAACGTAGGGAGATTCGTCGGGACAATCGGAAATTATACACCCTATTGCCTGCAAACACGACCACACAAGTTCTTTTTTCAACTCAAAATCATCCTTCGTCAACCGCCGGCTTACAATGCGATAGATCGAATATATATCCTCCATATCTTTTTTTCTCAGATTTATCACAGGATTCTCAAGTAACCTGGCAAACATCTTGTTTGTCAACTTTGATGAAGGAAGGGAATTGATAAATCCACGGGTAAAACCCATTATAAACATTCTGATTTTCGGATCCATACCCAGTCCCATAGCAACCATCCCTTCATGGACCATCAGCATCTCTCCGGCACGAAGAGTATAACTGTTAAGATTGAGTTGAACCTCCATCTCCCCTTCCACACAGAACAGCATCATTGTGAAACGTATCTTGAAAGGTGATCCAACCTTGAAACTTCCTATCGAATTTATATAATCCTGACTGAGATATATGTCGGATTCAAGATTATCTGAAGCAATAAATCC
Organism: Muribaculaceae bacterium; assembly: GCA_029062725.1. GTDB lineage: Bacteria > Bacteroidota > Bacteroidia > Bacteroidales > Muribaculaceae > Lepagella. The sequence continues at coordinate 6,176 of JAIDPP010000142.1, forward strand.
CGTTTCAGATCCGATCACATTCTCTATTTTAGCTATCTCCTCGATGTTGAGTTCATCGATTGGGTCGCTATATCTATAATTATCCCCTATCGGCATATATGTTTAATTTTACCGTAAAAGTATATAATTTTACTAAATTATCATCTATTTATGTTCAAAATTACTTCAAGACCGAAAATATGAACAAAATAAACTCCAAATCAAACACCCTGCTATTTCTGGAATTCCTTACCTTTGCCGAGCAAAAAAACAGCATTGTAGAAATGAAATATCAACTGACTATCATTATGGCGCTATGTCTCTGCTCATGCGCGCATGAAAAAGAGGAGAAAGCAACAACAATACATAATGTTTATGTGGTGACACCTTCGGGACAGATGAGCGGTGACGAACGGCAATTTGCCGGAATGGTTGAAGAAAAAAGTGAGCTCAGCGTAGGTTTTAAAACTGCCGGCCAACTGAATCGCATCTATGTGCGCGAGGGGCAACACGTTTCCAAAGGTCAACTGCTCGCTTCTCTCGATAATTCCGATTACAAATTAGGAGTGGAGGCTTTGCAGATACAATACGATCAGGTGAAAGAGGAAGTGGGAAGAGCTCAAAAACTTTTTGAGAAGAAAAGTATGTCGGCCAATGACTATGAAAAGGCTGTTGCCGGGCTTCAGCAGTTGGGCGTTCAGCTTCAGGCAAATAAAAATAAATTGGCATATACACGCCTTACCTCACCCTCTTCGGGAATAATCGAATCGGTAAACTTCTCGGCCGGCGAAATGGTTGATGCAGGCACAGCCGTTTTCACCTTAATTGATGTTTCACAAAAAACCGTAGTAGTAGATATTCCGGTTTCCCTATATCTAAACCGAGAGGAGATAAAAGAGATCTATTGCAGCACAACCCATTCTCCGGCTACAGAATACGCCATGAACGTGATGAGTATTGTGCCGAAAGCTGACGGCAATCAACTTTACCGGATGAAATTGGGATTCAAAGGAGGTAGCAACGCGCTCACGCCGGGAATGAATGTTACGGTAAGATTTGAATTTAAATCTCAAGTCAATGAGAATCTTAAAATCCCGGGAAGCGCATTGTTCAGAAAAGATGGGAAAGACTTCGTATGGATAATGAGACCGGATTCCACAATATCAATGCGACAGGTCGTAATCAACACCCACTATGACGGCCCCGAGGTAGAAGTGATTTCCGGACTCTCCCCCGCCGATTACGTGATTCGCGCCGGAGTCAGAATGCTCCATGAAGGTGAGAAAGTAAAGGTTATAGAAAAACCGTCTGAAACTAATTTCGGAGGAGTGCTATGAACAGATTGACCCGATTCTTTATGGAACGGACAGTATTGTTCTGGTCGTTCATGGTTATTATCATCGTTGCTGGCGTGCTTGCTTTTATCAACATGCCTAAACTCGAAGACCCTGCGGTGGCACCGAAGCAAGCTATGGTGATCATCCCATATCCGGGAGCATCAGCCCACGAAGTGGAGATGAATGTGGCACAATTAATGGAGGAGGAATTGCGCACCCTTCCCAATGTATATAAGATAAAGACTGATTGTCAAGATGGTATGGCTATGATCACTGTCGAGTTCAAGATGACAGTATTGGCCGAAGATCTTGAACAGCATTTCGACCTGCTCCGACGTAAGGTAAATGGGATAAAGTCAAAATTGCCTGCCGGCACCTATGATCCCATCGTTATGGATGATCTGATGGATGTATATGGCATATTCTATGCTCTCACAGGAGATGGTTATTCCTACCCCGAACTTGAAAAATATGCCAAATATATTCGTAGGGAGCTGTCTGACGTGCCCGGCGTCAAACGAATCTCCGTATCAGGCACACGCGATGAAACTATCGACATTATCCTGTCAAAAGAGGAGCTTGCCCGTAATGGAATGATTCCCACACAGGTTATGATGGCTCTGCAACAGGCATCCAAACCTGTAAATGCCGGAAACATGAAAGACGGTTCGGAGAATCTGCGGCTTAGAGTGAATGAAGGAGTCAATACTGTGGAGGATTTGAGAAATCTCGAACTAAACACCCCAACAGGAAAAAGAATACGTCTTGGCGAGATAGCTAAAATAGAACGCACACTATCAACCCCTCAGCGAAACGGGTTCTTTATCAATGGAGAACCCGCCATTGCAATTGCAATTGCTATGGAGGGGGATGCCATCGTTCCGGATGTGGGTAAAGCTGTTGACGCCAGACTCGATGAGGTGATGAAGACCGTACCCGCCGGAATGAAAATCGACAAGATATTTTTCCAACCCGATAAGGTGACTGAGGCTATCTCCTCATTTATGATCAACCTGTTGGAATCAGTCATAATCGTTATCCTTATCCTTATATTCACTATGGGATGGAGAAGCGGAATGATAATCGGATTCGGGTTGGTTCTGACCATTGCACTCTCTTTCCCGATTCTTCTTCAGATGGGAACCACTCTTCAACGTATATCTTTAGGGGCGTTCATCGTGGCTATGGGTATGCTGGTGGATAATGCAGTGGTGATAATGGACGGCATTCTTATCGATAAGAAGAGGGGACTCAAGCCGGATCAGTATCTCTATCGGATAGGTAAAAACACCGCTCTTCCTCTTCTCGGGGCCACGATAATTGCAGCCGCCACTTTCGTTGCCATATATCTTTCACCCGATTCAGCAGGAGAATATGCAGGGGATCTATTCCTTGTGCTATGTGTCAGCCTCCTCGCAAGCTGGGTGCTGGCATTGGTTCAGGTGCCGGTTTGTGCATCTGCGTGGCTCCCTAAGGATAAAAACCGGAGTGAGAATAATTCCACGGAGAAGTCTGTGCTGAATTCTCCCGTTCATCGGTTTATCAGAAAAACCATCGGAAGTCTTATAGCCCATAAATGGATCACTATAATAATTGCAGCTATTGTGCTCGGAGCCAGCTGCTATGCCCTGACCAAAGTAAAGAATCTATTCTTCCCCGATTTTGATTATAAGCAATTTGTGGTGGAATGTTATTTCCCGTCACAGACCTCTCCCGAAAAGGTTATAACAGAGCTTGACTCCATGGCACGAATCGTTTCTTCTGATAAAGAGATAGAACGTGTGGCTGTCAGCACAGGAGGACCTGCCGCACGCTATTGTCTGGTTCGCCCGATGACTTCCGGTGGAGACTGCTACGGGGAGCTCCTTGTGGATTGCAAGGACTATGATGCCGTGGTTAAGAAAATTCCGGGGATACGTCGTGAGCTCAGAAAAGAATTTCCCGATGCATATATAAGAATCCGTAAATATAATTTCTCCATCTCTTCAAGTCATACCGTGGAAGTGGAATTTGCAGGACCTGATCCTGAAGTCTTACGCAATCTTAGCGCTCAGGCCGAGAAGATAATGAGGGAAAGCAAGTATGTGGATGCGTATTCGGTACAAAACAACTGGAATCCTACAGCAAGGACTCTTGTTGCGGAATATGATCCTAACGATGCGCTAAGAGGAGGAGTGACCCGCGGAGATGTTGCAAATGCGTTGCTTGCCGCAACCGATGGAATGCCTGTAGGTACCATGACCGATGGTGACAAAATGATGATCGTGAATCTTAAAATCAAAAATTCCGACGGCTCTGATATCAAGGAACCGGGTGATATTCCGGTATGGAGCATGATGAATATTCATATCGATCCATCATCCTTACCGGCGGAAATAATGGCGGGTAATGCAGCTAAGGTGGCCGACGATGCTTTACATACCATTCCTCTTAGCTCTGTGGCTCATGATATCAAACTCGAATGGAGTGAGAATATGGTTAAGCGTCTGAATGGTCGCAGGGTAATAGAAGCAGAATGTGACCCGGACCCTGAAAACAGTGAGGCCACTCCTACAAAGGTTATTTCCGATATCAAAGAAAAAATAGAGGCAATCACTCTCCCTCCGGGTTATTCGATGAGATGGGTTGGTGAAGGAGAGATGCAGACTGAAGCCACTGCCAATGTTCTGAAGTTTATGCCCATCACTCTCTTCCTTATCGTTATCATTCTCCTGCTTCTATTCAATAGCTGGCGGAAAGTGGCTCTGATTCTTATCTGCTTCCCCTTTGTTGCGGTCGGGATTGTAGTGGCGCTGCTGCTTGCCGACAGTCCGTTCACATTCATGGCGATAATCGGCATGATGGGTCTGATAGGAATGATGATAAAGAACGCTATAGTTCTTGTTGACGAAATCGGACGTCTGCAAAAGGAGGAGGGTATGCATCCCTATCATGCCGTGATTGAGGCTACCGTATCGAGGGTGCGCCCTGTGATGATGGCCTCCCTTACCACTATTGTAGGTATGATACCGCTGATATTTGATCCTATGTATGGCTCGATGGCTATCACCATAATGGGAGGATTGACTGCCGGAACAGCAATAACCCTTCTCCTGCTCCCCTTATTCTATACTGTACTTATGAGGATTCGAAAACCGGAAACCGGTGAGAAAAGAGATAAAAATGAAAACTAAATATATTTTGCTGATATTATTGGTATTGGGCGTCAATTGTATGTATGCCCAATCGACTGTACACCTTTCTGCCGACGATTGCGGACGCATGGCTATAGAGAACAACCGTACTATAACACAATACAAACTTGCAGCACGACAGGCGCAACTCGACGTAAAGATTGCGGATATCTCCCGCCTCCCTAATGTGCAGGGGATGGCCACAGGAATGTATATGGTGCCGGATATGGAGATGATGGGTATGAAAGTCGAGATGCGAGGAGCCTATATGGCAGGACTGCAGATCACACAACCCATCTATGCCGGTGGAAAAATCACTGCCGGTCGGCGGCTTGCTCGTATCGGTATGGATGTCGCCGCCGAACAATTACGCATGGAGAGTATGGATGTTATGGCAGATGCCCTCAAATCCTACTGGATGTATGTGGCAGTGCTTGATAAAGTCAAACTCACTAAAATCTATACCTCACTGATCGACACAATTCTCGGACAAACCTCTCTGGCTGTCGAAATCGGTATGGCTACTGAAAACGACCTCCTGCGACTGAATGCCAAGAGAAGCGAGATCGAGTATCAGATGAAAAAAGCTGAAAGCGGTGCTGAACTTTGCCGGTTGGCTCTTTGCAATGCAATAGGTGTGGATTTCTCTTCACAGATTATGCCCGTCGATACTATGCCTAAGTATAAGCCCGTTAGAAATCCCTCCACTGATATATCCTCTCGTCCTGAATTGGCATTGCTCCATCATAAAGTAGCAGCCTCTCACCAGCAGGTAAAGATGACTCTCGGAGATTTCCTGCCGACTGTAGGACTGAGTCTGGGATATAACTGGTATGGTAACATTAAAATGAAAGGCTATGCCGATATGGGAAACGGGACGATGATACCTTATACATCCAAGATGCAGGATAATTTCGGGGTCGCCATGCTTGCCGTGCAAATACCGATATTCCATTGGGGAGAAGGCGCAAAGAAAGTCAGAAAAGCCAAGCTGGAAGTGGAGCGAGCGCAACTCGATCTTGAAGAGAATACCAGACTCCTTGAATTGCAGGCACGTCAGGCTGCCTTGAATCTCGAAGATGGTCTCTCCCTGATCAAGACCGCAGAGATCGCAATAACTCAGGCCGAGGAGAACATGAGGGTGATGCACGAGAGATATGATGAGGGTATGTCGAATCTCACTGATCTCATGGATGCCCAAAATCAATGGCAACAGGCAAAAAGCGATATGATCGAAGCTACCACACAATATCAGATCTATCGCATCGAATGGCTTAGAACCATCGGCAGGCTGGGAGAGGAATAGATCTACAGGTTACAATAATATTACCTTCACTAATCCTTGCATATAATTTGAAATAATCCGGTTCATTCAAGTATAAGGAAGGGATCGGGTGGTATATGGGGGAAGTAAGATGTAAGAACGGTGTGTCAAAATTAAGGATTTTGACACACCGTCTTCTATAAACATTGGCAATGTTGTTAGTCCTCCTTGATATTGTGGAAGACGTTCTGCACATCTTCGTCCTCCTCGAACTTATCAAGAAGTTTGTCGAGCTGCTCGCGCTGCTCCGGAGTCACCTCCTTGTAATCTGTCGGAATGCGCTCGAACTCAGCCGACACAATCTCCAGTCCTTTCTCCTCAAGGAACTTCTGGATATTTGCAAACTGATCAAAAGCACCGTAGATGAGCCATTCCTCTTCATCAGTCTCAAGCTCAGCCTCGAAATCCATCAGCTCAAGCTCAAATTCATCATGGTCGATTGCTTCACTCGGCTTGATATGGAACACGCTCTTATGATCAAAAAGGAACGACAGGGAGCCCTGAGTACCTAACGAGCCACCGAATTTGTTGAAGTAGCTGCGGACGTTGGCCACCGTGCGCTGGTTGTTGTCGGTAGCGGTCTCAACAACGATAGCGATACCGAAAGGTCCGTATCCCTCATACACAATCTCCTTGTAGTCGCCGGCATCCTTATCGGTAGCCTTCTTTATGGCGCGCTCCACGGTATCCTTCGGCATGTTGGCGGCCTTGGCATTCTGCATAAGCACGCGCAGACGCGGGTTCATGTCCGGATCCGGTCCCCCGGCCTTGGCCGCTATAGTGATCTCCTTGCCGATACGCGTAAAGGTTCGGCTCATGTTGCCCCAGCGTTTCAGCTTGCGGGCTTTACGGTATTCAAACGCTCTTCCCATTACTGTTATATCTTTTTTCTGTTTTTATTATATTTTGATGTTCCAAAT
>JAIDPP010000143.1 GCA_029062725.1 Muribaculaceae bacterium
GTCTTCTCTATTATGATGGCGCCAACCTCAATCCGATGTTGGGCAAGGTGCGTCCGGGCGACATGGGGTTTGATATCATGCACATCAACCTCCATAAGACCTTCTCCACTCCTCACGGAGGCGGAGGTCCCGGTTCAGGTCCTGTCGGAGTCGCCGCCCACCTGGTTGATCTGCTCCCGAATCCACGGGTGAAGAGGGATGAGAAAGGCATATTCTATGTTGAGAGTGATGACAATAGTCTTGGAAACATTTCATCCTTCCTCGGCAACTTCGGAGTAATGATGAAAGCTTACGCCTATATCCTCTCGCTCGGAAAGGAGAATCTTAAGAACGTTGGTCCGATGGCTACGCTGAACGCCAATTATATCAAGGAATCTCTAAAAGATGATTATCTTCTTCCTATCGAGGGTGCATGCAAGCATGAATTTGTCTTCGACGGCCTGAAGGATAAATCGACCGGCGTTACGACGCTCAACGTTGCCAAACGTCTTCTGGATTACGGTTTCCACGCTCCGACCATCTATTTCCCGCTCCTGTTCCATGAGTCGATGATGATCGAGCCTACAGAGACCGAAAGCCGCGAGACTCTCGATGAGTTCATCGAAGTGATGCATAAAGTGGCACGCGAAGCGCGAGAGAATCCCGAATTAGTGAAGAATGCTCCACATACCACCCTTATCTCACATCCTGACGAGACCACGGCGGCCAAGAAGCCGGTGCTCTCATATCGTCAGATGAAGGCTCAGGGGTAAAGGGTTTTTGTTTCTGTATATCGGGATTTCCTGAAGAAATAAGAGAAAAATGAAATACGATCTGATTATTATAGGTGCCGGCCCCGGCGGTTATGAGACCGCCGTGGCCGCTGCCAAAAGAGGGAAGAAAACACTTATCTTCAATGGGGGCGCTCTGGGAGGCACATGTCTTAACGAAGGGTGTATTCCTACGAAATGCCTCTGTCGCGACGCGGAGATTGTGGCGCAGTTCAAGGACTCGGCTCGTTTCGGAATCGATGACTTCACTTTCGCCGTGGATTACCATAAAATCGCCGAGAGGAAAAATGATGTTGTAGGAAAACTTCGTGAGGGGATTGCCGGGCTTCTGCAATCTGCCGGGGTGGAAGTCGTGAATGCGAAAGCAGCGTTTAAAGATGCCGGCACTGTTGTGGCAGACGGAGTGGAATATAGCGCAGACAATATCATCATCGCCACAGGCTCCTCTTCCCGCTCTCTTCCTATTCCCGGTGCTGATCTTCCTTGCGTGAAGGATTCAACCGATATTCTGAATATCGATTATATACCGGAATCTCTCGTTATTATCGGAGGAGGAGTGATAGGAATGGAGTTCGCCTCCATTTTCAGTAACCTTGGTTCGAAGGTGACGGTCATAGAGTTTATGAAGCAGATCCTTCCTCCTTTCGACAGCGATATAGCCAAGCGGCTCAAGCAGAACCTCTCAAAACGTGGTATCGATATTATGACCGGGGCGGCTGCAAGGAGCATAGAGCAGACCGGGGATGGAATCCGTGTTGTATATGAAGCTAAAGGTAAGGAGGGAGAGGTCGTGGCTTCCGACCTTCTTATGGCAGTAGGGCGAGCTCCGCGTGTCGAAGGTCTTAATCTTGAGGCTGCCGGAGTGGAGTATTCTCAGAAGGGGATTCCTGTTGATGACCGGATGCAGACCAACGTTCCGAACATCTATGCTATCGGCGATGTCAACGCGCGGATGATGCTTGCTCATGTGGCCTCTTTTCAGGGACTTCGGGCCTTGAACTCTATTGACGGTAAAAGCGACAACATCCGTTTCGACCTCGTTCCCTCAGCGGTCTTTACACTTCCCGAATGCGGGATGGGTGGTCTTACAGAGGAGGAATGTAAGGCACGCGGCATTGCCACTGTCGTCGGAAAGAGTTTCTACCGCGCCAACGGCAAAGCCCTGGCGATGGGTGAGGATGAAGGACTCTGCAAACTTATCTTCTCCAAGGAAGACCATCTGTTGATCGGCGCCCACATCATGGGAGCGGACGCGGCGTTGCTGGCGCAACAAGCCATTGACTTCATGAATGTTGGTGCGACTGCTGATTCTATTGCGGAAACTATTTTTGGTCATCCGACTCTCAGCGAGATTATTCTTTCTGCAGTACATGCGGCCCGATTCTGATGAACTGATCGCATTTCACAATGTAGGGAAGTTATACTACGTTTCTGATAAAAGCTACTCTTTTGCTTCTTAAAAGTTTCATATTATACCCCCCGGGTTGGCGATATTCGTGCTAACCCGGGGGTAACTTACTCTATCCCTTACATTCGAGGAGGTGAAGTGACAGGGGTTCTTTTATCTGCCGAAAAAGCGGATACGCTTGCAGATATGTCCGATAGCTACCAAAATCATAATGAACCCGATTTTTCCGTGTATGCCGCCGATAGGAGAGTGGGAAAGAGTACCTCCCCAATGAAAAAGGGCTATAAGAGCTGAAACAACAGTAAGTATGAATAGCCACCAAAGAATCCTCGTCACCGGTTTCTTTAGCCGGGAAAAGGCCACAAACCAATTTCGGCTGCCGAAGTGTAGCCAAATATGCCAAAGGACAAATGCTTCAAAAATCACTCCTAATGCGACATGGATTCCCACTGAAATGATTCCCGAACTATTGCTTGCTTCCAGTTGGATACCAGAAGCCAGAATTGCCGCCGTAAATAGTAGAAGGAGCCAATTGCAGAGCTTGAGTTTGCTTTTTTTAATCATAAAAATAATGAAAAGTCCGGATTTACGAATCCTTATCTCTAAGAACAGAGAATGAAATTTACGCCGAAATTACTAAAAAAGCTCGAATAGGGAAAATTTCTTGCAATAAATTGAAATGCATTGTGATTATTAGGCCGAATAATTTCCATATATAGGAAATTTTAGCTAACTTTGCAGAAGTTTTGCAATCTCTGGTAAGAACTCGCCCGTGTCGGCGCCGATATAAGGTGCTTATTTATATTGCAAATTAATCTTTTAATATATTCAATAAAA
>JAIDPP010000144.1 GCA_029062725.1 Muribaculaceae bacterium
CGATTATTGGTGAATACAGTGTGGATGGTTCCTCTTGAAGTGTCCCAATCGGTTTTCAGGGATTCTACCGAGAATTCCTTTTTACCGCCGGGCTGATTGCCTTCGTCAGTGAAGTTGACGTAAATTCGGTTGCTTCCTTTCCTGAAGTTGAAGGTTTCATCAGCGTATCTCAACGCAGCCATACCACATTCTTTGTCACTGTTTCCACCGGTTCTGTAAGACTCTATGTCCTTTTTGAGTGCGTCAGCATTGGCACCACCGAATCCGGTTGTGCGATAAGTACCGGAACCTTCATTAAGCCACTTCGAGAGATTCTCCACCGTGGTGAAATCGATAGCGCCGTTGATAGCGCCGTCGTAGCCTACGCATGCGAAACGGATGTCAAGGTTTGAAGATAGACTTTTTGCCCAATCCATGATATCGCGGGCGATTGCGTTGGCCTCATCATCCATAGATCCGGAATTGTCAACCAGAAAAGTCATGTCGATGGCTACGGAATGTGTGTCGGCTTCATCTATCGTATTATAGACTTTTATCCCTTTCGGAGTATTATCGACTTCTACCCATATATTCTGGTTTCGTTCGTCAGTTCCGTAGAGCTTTATCCATTCGTGAGTAGCCGGATCCTGGATTCCCGTCATATCCATACGGAAAATCGCATCGCCATCCTCTGTGACCACTGCATACTGGATGTTAGGCATCGTGGCAGTCGTGCCACCATATAAAGAGGGGTTAGGATCAGCATGGGTATCATCCGGAATGTCGGATACAATATTGTTGCCTAAGATAATGGCATCCTTCCCATCATCTCCTATGCAAGAGTTTAGGGTCAGCGGCAAAATGACTGTTGCAGCTGAAACAAAAAACAGTTTTGTTGTTTTCATATTAAGAAATTGTTTCATAAGTAGATTATTATCACTGAATTTCAAATTCAACACGACGATTGATGCGTCTTCCTTCTTCGGTTTCATTGCTGGTCTGGGGGTGTGTCAGCCCATACCAAGAATAAGAAATGGCGGAGGATCGCACGCCACGCTTCTTAAGATACTTCACCACAGCCATGGTTCTTTGTTTGGAAAGTTCCATATTATACTCCGGTGTGCCGACATTATCGGTATGACCGCTGACCTTGACTTTCATGCCGGTCTTCTTGAACAGTTCGGCAAGGGAGTTGAGATAGGGATAGGAGGAAGGATTGATGGTGCTTTTCCCGAAGTCAAAATTGATATTGTCGTCAATAGCGCAGATTTTTTTCCCATATACATTCTCACCGTTCTCGATAGCCATGCTGATCTCTTCGAGAGTGTAACAAGGTTTTTCTTCTACTATAGGTTCTTCCTCGATATAGGAGGGACGATACTCCGGCTCCTCGACCTCCGGCAGAGAGACCAAACGATGTTGCTTCCGGAAAAGACTGAGCGGAATGCCTACAGAGGCGGCGATTTCAAGACCGTTGAGTTTTCTGCTTCCGATTACTTTCGAGGAGTTCCAAGGACCTAATGATACAATGTTGTTGAGATTACCCTTCTTCTCATCACTTCCATAGGTGTTGGTGAAGCCTAACTGGTAACTGATGTCAACTCCAATATATATCTTCGAACATCCGACGCTCAATTGCCATTTGGCTCCCACTCCCGCGGCTCCGGCAAAATAGAACGGATTCATATTGGATTTCGTAAGGGGGTATTCCACACCTGTATATTCGCCGTCTGCGTATCTGAATTCCGCCTTTGTCTTTCCATTGTTGGCGAAACCCATTATAGGAGCTAAAAACACGTATGGTCTAACTTTCCAGTCATAGCTTCCTATATGATAGATGACCGGAATACGGATATCCATGTAAGTGGCTTTGAGGCTGTAGATCACATCTTCAAGCCGATCGGGGTCCGTAGGGGGGAGTTGGTAATCAGTCCAGTAGTTTTCTCCGATATTGGAGATACGCCCGCCGCGGGTAAGGAACGAGAAAGTGGGCCGGATGCCAAAATTACGGTTCTTCCCGAAGTCATATTCAAAGAATATGCTGAAAAGACCACTGAGGTTATTGTGACGATCAGGATAGAAGCTATCGTCAAGGTTTGAATAATGTAGATTCGAGAGGTTGATACCGGTTGACGCGCCGATATACCAATCGGAGTTTTTACATTCATCTTGTGCCACAGCGGACAGTAGCGAGCCCGTCAGCAGCAGAAGGCCGCTGAGTCTAAGTAGAGTCTGATGCATAGTTCAAGTATTTATAAAGGTTGGATGACGACGATCAGAATCGGAACCCGAGATTGATACGGAATGAAGAGTTCTTGAAGGTCTGTTTCTGGCCTGAGCTCATTGAAATTCCGTCAGAATCAAAGGAATTTTCAAACTCATCTTCCTCGAAGAGTGATTTATATTTTGCCCGGCCCCATTTGCCTTCAAAGCCAAGAACGAAGTTTTTCCACTGGAAACTCATCCCGAAGTCGAAGGCAGGAACAAAAGCCCAACTTACATTGGTGTCGCCATATTCATCCTTATAGAGCAATGCGGATGCAGAAGGATTGAAGTGGGCTGTAAGATTGACTCTCAGGAATTTCAACGCGGAATCAGCATTCGGGAAAGGCACACACGCCACTGTCGGACCTAATCCGACACCCATGTGAAGCTGCTGAGTGTTCATATTGTCGATTATATCCTCATCTTCCCAGTCATCTTCAATGTCGGAATTCCATCCATCAAGTTGCACACCGTCAATTTTAGGGTACTTTTTATACTTCACGTAGCTGATTTCAAACCAACGTGCATCAACACCCACTTTGACACGATTTCCTGCCCATCCCTCACTGCGAGGCCATAGATAAGAGGCACCGGTACTGAATGAAATTCCGAAAGAACTGTCATACTGGAAAGGAATCTCGGAATCCATGTCCTTCAGACCCTGATGGGTTATAAAACCGATGTTGATGCCCTTGTTGTATTTCCAGATATTCCGGGGAGCATCGTCAGCCGACATTACGGCCGGGGAAACTGCCGCAACGGCAGTAAATATCCCAAGTAAAAGTCTTTTCATAAAAATACATTTTATAAAGTTATATATGTAAAACACACCTTTGCACGCTCACACTT
>JAIDPP010000145.1 GCA_029062725.1 Muribaculaceae bacterium
ATACATCTGTAGATTCCGAAACCTTGAAACCATCAAACAGAAATAGACAGTTGGCTTCTTTTTTTAAATTAGCAGCACGAAATCCGGAAAAAGGAGTGATGGCTTTTCGTTTTATTTTCGGGGAACCGTGGTGTAAAATTATTCGTAGGAGGATCATTGAAGAGAATAGAATTAGATTTGAGGAGACTCCGATTCATAACGATACTAAATTTTCATACTTGGTAGGTTTCTACAGTGAGAATATAAAATTGGATGAACGGGTCGGGTATTGTATCACGAGTCGCCTCGATTCTGTCTCTAAGCAAATTTCAGATGATAACCTTATTATCAGGACAAGAATTTTCAGTGAAAAAAGAGAATTTCTAAAGAATAATTCAATCCCATTGGTGGATCCTATGGTTTTCAGTCCTATGAGTAGAGCTGTCAGAAGTGGAAATTTAACTTTAGTAAAAAGAATATTGAGGGAATTAAAGAGAACTGGTTATGACAAAACGGCTTACATAAGAGACTACTTGCGCTTCCGGAAAGAGGGAACGATTGACGAAGATAGAGGTGCGGGGAAATAACCATAAACTAATTTCTCAAACATACTTATAAGAATTTAGACGCCATGAAAAATTATGATTATCTCATAGTCGGTGCCGGTCTCTACGGCGCGACTTTCGCATACTTAGCTAAGAAGGTCGGAAAGAAATGTCTTATAATAGATAAGCGTCCGCACACGGGCGGCAATATCTATTGCGAGAATATCGACGGAATCAACGTGCATAAGTATGGCGCGCATATCTTCCATACATCCGATAAAGAGGTGTGGGATTTCGTCAATTCCATAGTGCCGTTCAACCGTTATACAAACTGTCCCGTGGCGCAGGCTCCCGACGGTAAGCTCTATAACCTTCCCTTCAATATGAACACTTTCTATCAGATGTGGGGAGTAAAGACTCCGGAGGAGGCGCAGCGTAAACTCGAAGAGCAGCGCCGGGAAGCGGTGGAGCGAATGAAGGCTGACGGAGTGGCCGAGCCCCGTAACCTTGAAGAACAGGCTCTATCATTGATAGGGAAGGATATATACGAGCAGCTTATAAAAGGATATACCGAAAAGCAGTGGGGACGTAAATGCACCGAACTGCCGGCTTTCATTATACGTCGTCTCCCGGTCCGGATGACTTTCGACAACAATTATTTCAACGATTCCTATCAGGGAATTCCGATCGGAGGATATAACAAACTTATCGATGGCCTTCTCGAAGGCGTGGAGGTTCGTCTCGATACAGATTTCTTCGATGACCGGGAGAAATGGGAGGCAGTCGCCGATAAGATCCTCTTCACCGGAAAGATCGATGAGTTCTACGGATACCGTTTCGGGAAATTGGAATACCGCACTGTCCGCTTCGAGACCGAGACCCTTGACAATCCCAATTGGCAGGGGAATGCGGTGGTGAACTATACATCTTCCGATGTGCCTTTTACACGAATTATCGAGCATAAGCACTTCGAGATGTTCGGAAATGAGGTATATGAGAATCCAAGGACCGTAATCTCGCGCGAATACTCCACTGAATGGGAAGAGGGTATGGAGCCGTTCTATCCTGTCAACGACGAACGTAACCAGAGGATATATGCGCAATATAAGGAATTGGCGGATAAAGAGGAGAAGGTGATTTTCGGGGGACGACTCGCGGAATATAAGTATTATGATATGGCGCCGATTGTGGCGCAGGTAATGGAGAAGTTTAAAGGGGAGCAAGACAGATAAGAGGACCATCATTGATATAATCAGAGAAATGAAAGAAAAATATATAGCAGCCAACTATTATGCAGGGTTCACAGCTTCGGTAAAGGCCAAAAAGGATGTGGAGGATATAATGGAAGAGGAGGGATTCCGAAATGTCGGTTTACGCCGAACCGCTCATCCAATCGGATGGAAATCATATATGCGTGTAATCCGAGAGTTTGTGAAAGTGTATTTCGGAATAGGTCGTGATGGTGTAATATTTCTTCAATATCCTACAGGCAGGATACAGGAATTTACCAATCTTGCCAAACGACGGGGGAACAAGGTGGTCATAATCGTACATGATCTTGACATTCTTCGTAACATGGCGGGAGAAAAAGAAATAGAAGTATTAAATGCAGCAGACCTCCTTATTGTTCATACTCCTGCAATGAGAGAGTATCTTAAAAAAAAAGGTATAGGGAGAGAATATGTGGTGTTGGAGTGTTTTGATTATCTTTATGGTTCAACTGTCAAAATACCGGAAGTTGCGGGTGAATATAAGGTTGCGTTTACCGGGAACTTAACAAAAAGTAAATTCCTTGACCGGGTAAATCTCAAAAACGCAAAGCTGCATTTATATGGGATAGGAATAGAGACGCGTAAGTTGAATAACGGGGTGGAATATAAGGGGTGCTTTCCTCCGGAGCAACTTGCTGACAATATGTCGGAGCATTTCGGACTTGTATGGGATGGGGAAAGTCCGGATACATGTGCCGGGCAATTTGGGGAATATCTAAAAGTAAATGCCCCACATAAATTCTCAATGTATCTTTCCGCCGGACTTCCTGTGATTGTATGGAAAGAGTCGGCGTTAGCTCCATTTGTGGGGAAAAACAATATAGGATTGGTGGTTTCATCGTTGTCGGAAATGGATGAGCGGCTTGGCTCAATATCCTCGGAGGAATATGGACGTCTTCTGACCAACGTTTCAAAGATTCAAAAGAAGATGTTATCCGGAGGATTCCTGAAAGAGGCTTTGAAAAGGTCGTCAGAAATAGTAAAAGCAGATATATGAAGATACTGTTGTTATCAGGAGGTATCCCTTCTAAAAATAATCCTCAGTCCGGCTGTTTTGCTATGGATCAAGCAATAGCTTTGAAAAACGCAGGGCATGAGGTCTCCATTTTCGCAATAAATGGGTTAATCGGTAGAGAATGGAAGAAGCCGGGATTAAATCATTGGAAACAAGAAGGAGTTGATTGTTTCGAGTTGTTCGGTCTGCCTATCGGTATATTGTCTAAATTGGGATTGAAGAAATTGGGAATCAGACTAACCGAATGGGCCAGCAGGAAATGTTTTAAAAAAATTGTTGAAAAAGTAGGTTTCCCTGACATTGTTCACGCGCATTTTCTATTTACTATGGTAATGGGGGTAGCAATTAAGAAAGACTACCCAATAACTTTGATTGGTACCGAACATTGGAGCAGGCTGGCAGAGCCAAATTTAGATAAAGTGACGGTATATCAGGCGCAGAGAGGATACCCCGGAGTTGATAGGTTAATAACTGTGTCTAAGGAATTGAGGGATTGTGTAAAAAATAAATTCGGGAGAGAGAGTATAGTGATTCATAACCTATTTAACACCTCCTCTCTTATGCCGGCTCTTCCTGAAACGGACAATAAGATTTATACCATTATAGCCGTAGGCTCTCTTATTCCGCGAAAAGGGTTTGATCTGCTGATAAAAGCCTTTGCTAAGACAAAGTTGGTTGATCGGGACGTAATACTCAATATCTATGGAAAAGGACCTGATAAGGAGGTTCTTGAAAATTTGATTGAGGCTCTTGGTCTAAAAGGGAGTGTGAATCTCTGCGGACAGAAGACAAAGGAAGAGATTTATGATGCTTTGAGACATTCAGATTTATTCGCGTTGTCTTCAAAACAAGAGACATTCTCGGTTGCAATTATTGAGGCAACAGGTAACGGCCTGCCCGCTGTGGCGACGCAATGCGGAATAGTGAATGAGTTCGATTTTAAAGATGTAATAAAAGTCCCAGTGGACAATATTGAAGCTATGAAGGTTGCTCTTGAAGAAGCCTACGATAACCGCGACTCAGTGGATCGTATAGCTATTCAGCAACAGACTATCGATAACTTCTCACCCGAGGCAATAGTGGTGAAGCTCGAAAAGGTATATAAGGAGGTATCAAAAGAAAAGAGATGAAGCAACTGATAATCATAGGGGCCGGAGGGATGGGCCGTACTCTCTACGATATAGCCCGGGAGGCTGTGGGATATGGAGTGGAATTTGAGATAAAGGGATTTATTGATGACAACCTTTCGGCACTGGATTCTTTTGAGAATTATCCTCCGGTGATCGGAAAGATTTCAGAATACATACCTCAAAGGGATGAAGTGTTCACTTTCTCAATCGGCGGCGACTCGCGACGCCATTGTATCGAGGATTTGCTTTCCCGTGGAGCGGAGTTTATTAATATAATCCATAAGACCGCCCGGGTCGGAAGCAACGTAAAGATTGGAAAGGGGAACATAATCGGGCCTTTCACTACTTTGGGAGCCGACTCAAAAGTAGGAGATTATAATATGATTCAGTCTTATACTGTGATCGGACACGATGCGGAAATAGGTGATTTCAACAGGATCGACACACATGTCACATGCGTCGGGGGAATAAGGATAGAGGATGAATCAACCGTGCATACCTCTGCGGTGATTAACCATAAGGTAGTCGTAGGGAGTAAGGCAAAAGTGGGGGCATGCAGTTTTGTGATCAGGAAAGTAAAGGAGGGTCAGACCGTGTTCGGTGTGCCTGCCAAGAAAATATAGAAGATTTGAAAAGGAAAAGAATATGAAAGATTTTATAGAGAAATTCGCTGATGTTTTGGAGTGTGATCCCTCGGATCTGAACGGAGATACCAAGTTCCGCGAGCTGGATGATTGGGATTCTATCGCCGGTCTGTCCGTAATAGGAATGGTCGATGAGGAATACGGTGTTACTTTCGGTGCCGAGGATATGAAAGCTTGTCAGACCATCGGGGATCTTTACAACAGAATGTCGGCTAAGAAATGACGGATTCTCCTTTTTCGTTAGAGGGTAAAACGGTGCTGATAACGGGAGCTTCTTCCGGAATCGGGAGAGCGTCTGCCGTTGAATGTTCGCTTGCCGGTGCGTCATGTTGTATTCTTGTAGCAAGGGATTTCTCACGGCTGTCGGAGACCGCCTCCCTGATGGATAGTCGCACGGAGGTCATCTCTTTCTCGACCGACCTTACGGATAATGAAGCCGTGGAGGCGATGGTGAAGGAGTTGCCGAAGCTCGACGCCGTGCTCCTTAACGCCGGTATCAATAAGATGCAGCTTGTGCCCTTTTATTCAGAGGCTGAGATCGGGAGAATATTTTCAGTAAACTGTTTCTCTCCGATGCTGCTGATGAAATTATTGGTAAAGAAGAAAAAACTCAACAAACCTTCATCGGTTGTGTTTATGGCCTCTATCTCAGGCCATACGAATGTAAGTCATGGAAATGGTGTCTATGGAGCCTCCAAGGCGGCTTTGAGCGCATACATGAAGTATGCGGCCCTTGAGCTTGCTCCAAAGGGGATTAGATGTAACGCCATTCATCCGGGTCGGGTGGAAACAGCCTTGATTTCCGGATCGCCTCTTGATGAGGAAGCCGTAAAGGCTGACAAGGAGAAATACCCCATGAAGCGTTATGCCGATCCCCGGGAGATCGCATGGTCGGTAGTATATCTTTTTTCGGATGCCGCCGCATGGATAACGGGTTCTGACTTAATTATTGACGGGGGAAGGAGTCTAACTTAAAAGATGATGATTCTAAAAGATAAAATCTGTATAGTGACCGGTGCCGCTCAGGGCATAGGGAAGGCGATAGCCTTGAGACTGCTCGAGGAGGGCGCTACGGTCTATGGCTGCGACAGGGCGGAAGGTTCGATGGAGGCGATGGCTTCTGAAAACGAACGTTTCCGTCCTCTTTATTTTGATGTTACGGATGCACCGGCGGTCAAGAGCGCAATGATGGCTGTCAAAAAGGAGTCCGGCAGGATTGATGTTCTTGTGAATAACGCCGGAGTGGTATTCAATAAGAAGATCGGAATGATAGTACGCGAGGAAACGGAGCTGATGTTCCGGATCAATGTGATCGCGGTTATTGAACTGACCCAGCTCGTGTCGCGGATAATGGCACGCACCGGTGGAGGATCTATCGTGAACATCGCTTCCGTGACTGCGGTGTTAGGTTCGGCCGGTCAGTCGGCATATTCCGCTACCAAAGGAGCTATCATATCGTTCACTAAATCGGCTGCCAAGGAATTGGCTTCGCAGGGGGTGAGGGTAAACGCCGTTGCACCCGGCATAGTCAAGACCGAGCGTTTTGAAGAGCTGTATGAGGCATCCGGCGACAAGATAGATACGCGTATAGGCCGAATAGCTCTCGGTCGGCTTGGGGCACCGGAGGATGTGGCGAATGCCGTGGCTTTCCTCGCCTCTGACATGGCCTCATATATTTCCGGTCAGATTTTAGGTGTGGATGGGTGCGCTTCGATCTAATTCATTTGGCGGATTTGTCGGACGCACCGTGGTGCGTCCCTACACCAGTGCTAATTGAACGGTCTTGTAATCGGACGAACCGTGGTGGATCCCTGCATTGAGGCTAACAGTTATCTTTGTGGGATCTGCTGTAAAATTAAATTAATTATAGAATTATGCTGCTGAATTTAGATACCATCCCTGCCGAGCGTCCTGCGGCTATCGACAC
>JAIDPP010000146.1:0-2149 GCA_029062725.1 Muribaculaceae bacterium
GAAAGAACTACTTTAAAAATCAGCATTAGGAATGAATCCGCGGCTTTCAGAAGGAAGGTCAACTCCCAATCGGTATCCGTAACCCATTTCGACCATATAGTCTTTCCATTTGGTTAGCTGAGCAGTTGAGGTAGTACCTCTTTTATCTATCATGTTCTTAAGGCCCCAGCAGAAATAAGCATTGCAAGATGTCTGTAGTGCAGGCTTCAATGCAATCGGGGAGGCATGGCCGTGGCATCCGACCCTGAGACCGTTGACATAGCCATGATAGCAGGGATATTGTGTCTGGAGATTCACGATTCCTTCCTGGAGTAGAATAAGTCCCTGGGTCGGTTTGAATGTGGACCCGGGAGGATATGCTCCTTGCAATCCACGATCATAGAGTGGCTTGTAAGGGTCGCGCACGAGAGAAGCATAGTTTTTTCCTCTTTCCTTTCCGACCAGAAAAGAGGGGTCATAATTGGGAGAGGTGACGAGACATAGAATCTCTCCGGTCTTGGGTTCGATAGCAACGATAGCCCCGATTTTCCCCTGCATCAGCTGTTCTCCATATTGCTGGAGTTCGAAATCGACTGAGAGTGTAAGGTTATGACCCGATACGGGAGAAACATCATAAATTCCATTCTCATATTTACCTTTGATTCGGCCGTAGGCGTCCTTCATCAGAATCTCCACACCCTTTTGTCCTCGCAGGGCGTTCTCATAACTTTTCTCTATTCCGAGGTCGCCGGTGTAATCTCCACGGCGATAATATCGGTCGCGATCAATATCACCAGCAGAAACCTCCCTGATATTTCCAAGTATATTTGCTCCGGCAGGATAAGCGTAGTTACGCACCGTGCGCTTCTGTACAAAAAAACCCGGGAAAAGGTTAAGTTTCTCAGAAAACTTTCCATAATCTTCGATTGAGAGCTGAGAAATGAGTTTCTGAGGGGTATATGCTGAATATCCCGGATTCTTGCGTGGATTCTTCATATCCTGCCATTTCTCCTTTAGTTGTTCAACTGTAAGGTTCAAAGCCGAGCACAGGGCGAGAGTGTCGAAATCTCCGACGTCCTTGGGGATAAGCATTACGTCATAGGCCGGTTTATTAAATACGACCAGTTTTCCGTTACGGTCATAGACAAGACCCCTGGAAGGATATATCACTCTCCTAAGAAAAGCGTTGCTGTCGGCGCTTTCCTTATATTTGTCGTTGGTCACCTGAAGGTTGAAAAGCCGGATTATGTATATCACCACTATTAAAGCGATAAACCCTCCGATGACATATTTTCGTTTCTCTAAGTTATAATCTTTCCTCACGTTAAACAGTGTTAAGTAAGTATAAAAGCGACCGGAAAAATTTATTTGGCCTCCTTTTCAGATTCGGCTACATGAGCAGGAATCCTTTTTCACTCAAGTCTTGATACGATAAGACTGTCAATTCCAAGTATAAGCAATCCTGTTAGCAGCGAGCTCGACAGGAACATCATACACATTATCTTAACGTTTGAGAAAGATAAATATTCTATAAAGAAAATGAAGAGGCAGTAGATCAATACAAGGGTGAACATATACTTGGCGTAGTCTGCCAGTCCGAGATTAGTGATAGAGGGGAGAATGTCGCGGGTGCGGTCATCCTTGGGTATATAGAGATAAAGAACAGGACGCTTCAAACCGGCTATAATCAGGCAGGCCATCGAATTCAACCCGGGAGTATCCGAGAAAATATCCACGATAAAACCGAGTATAAAAGCCCAGGTGAGAAGCCAGTTGGTGGAAAGTGTCATTGGTAGCCTGATAATCACGTAAATGAAAATAAAAGGCGTCGCAACATTAAAGATGTGAATATGGTTGCAGATAAGGACCTGCGCGAAAATCAGGCAGAAAGTCAATATCAGGTTATATATGGTGCCTCTATCCATTATTTCTTAATTAATCGTTTTCCTCATTCGGGAGGAGTAGCTGTCGGATCACTCAGCTTTCAATTCATCGAAGGTCGCCAGGGAATCTATTTCAGTCTTATAGATATCCTTTATGACCCTGACAGTGCTCAAGGAGCGGAAATCTGAAGCGAGCTTGATTTTTAATGTGAAAAAGCTGTCGTCGCCGCTTTTCACCCGTGCAAGGACCTTTCCGACCGGAATGCCCTCCGGGAATGTTGTGGAGT
>JAIDPP010000146.1:2159-3821 GCA_029062725.1 Muribaculaceae bacterium
TGGAGTAACCACTTGTGACGATAGTATCACCCAATGATAACTTGGCGTGGCGCGGAATTTCTTCAACATATCCGATTGTCGGATCGCCTCCTTTCCAGCATAAAGAGCCGATAAACTCGGTATCCTTAAGCTTTACGGAAAAATACTGGGATTCGTTTAGCACGGAAATTACCCTTGACATGTGGGGACCGGTAACATTGACGATACCGGTGATCCCGTTATGATCCACCACTCCCATTCCGGACGAAAGCCCGTCGAGGGCTCCCTTGTCGATAGTGAAAAAATTCTTGGGATTGCTTGTATTGTTATTTATCACGGCAGCCGATACATAACCGAAACGATCGGAATACGTGATTGGAAGAATCGAATCGGAGGTCAGTACCTTATATTGGGCAAGCTGGTTCTTAAGATTTAGCACCTCATTCTGAAGCAGAGCGTTGTTAGCCTGAAGGTCTTCGTTGATACTCTTTAGGTTAAAGTAGCCGGTTACCTGAGCCGCGCCCTTATAAATCGAGCCGGTAACTATGTTGGCCGAAGTCAGATAGACAGAACGCTGGTAATTATTCCCGGTGACGAGCAGAAACAAACTGATAATGGCATAGAATGTGAAAACAAACCATGCCGAATACCTCATTATGAAGTGGATAAGATTCTTCATTATAGAGTGTAAAACATATTTTCCACCCTCTTAACAAGAGAGTGGAAAATAATAATATCTTTCAATTAGCGGATAAGGAAAGAGAAGCGGTTAATGTTCTTGAGTGCAACACCTGTTCCTTTGGCAACTGCGTGCAATGGATCATCCGCAATCTTGAACTCGATTCTAATCTTGTCAGTGAAGCGTTTTGCGAGACCTCTGAGGAGAGCACCTCCACCGGCAAGATAAATGCCGTTCTCAACAATATCGGCGTAGAGTTCCGGAGGAGTCTGTTCGAGGGCTGCCAGAATGGCATCCTCCATTTTAGAGATGGACTTATCGATACAGCGGGCGATTTCCTCATGTGTTACGGGAACCTCCATCGGAAGGGAAGTCATCTTGTTGGGGCCGCGGACAACGAAAGGTTCCGGCGGATTTTCAAGATCAGCAAGGGCGGAACCTACATGAATCTTGATCTGCTCGGCCGTAGTGACACCGACCTTAAGGTTATGGACACGACCCATGTGCTCTTGAATATCCGCAGTCACATCGTTACCGGCCATACGGATACTCTTGTTGCTGACGATTCCTCCAAGGGATATAACTGCGATCTCTGTAGATCCACCGCCTATATCGACAATCATGTTGCCGTTAGGAGCCTCAACATCAAGACCGATACCGAGTGCGGCAGCCATAGGCTCGTAAATCATATATACATCACGTCCTCCTGCATGTTCGCTTGAATCGCGGACGGCTCGTATTTCCACTTCAGTAGAACCGGAGGGAATGCAGACAACCATCCTAAGAGATGGGGAGAACCAGCGTCGTTTACGGTTGACCATCTTTACCATACCGCGGATCATCTGCTCTGCGGCGTTAAAGTCGGCAATGACACCATCGCGAAGTGGACGTATCGTTCGAATGCCGGGAGGTTCCTTACCCTCCATCTGATGAGCAACTTCACCGACGGCGAGGAGCTTGTCGGTCTTGTTTTCGATCGCAACTACACTCGGCTGATCTACGAC
>JAIDPP010000147.1 GCA_029062725.1 Muribaculaceae bacterium
ACTCGCTTACTACTCCCACTATGTATTCAATAATATTTCGCATTGTATATAAGTATTATACAAATTTACATCTTTTTCCTTTTATTACAAAATTCGGAACCAAGTTTATAATGCTTATAATGCTTTCAATTTTCGCCGGTATATATTGAAGTTGTCTAAACTTATTTTTTATTAACAATTGCGAGAGATTTGGCTCGTCATTTTCTATATTTGGAAACTCGCCGATTTTCAATTTTGAGTTGATTTTGTCACTCGAAGAGGCAGCAACCTATCGGTTGGTGCCGATGAGAGGGGCAAAAGCAGCCGAAAAGATCCGCAAGGGTTAATAAAAGAATGAAAATATAATATCATTTTAACATTCGTAAATTAGTTTAGACAACTTCATTCTATTGGGTATAAGATATTATGCTTCTGAATTTAAAATTTTCCAAGCGCAGATTCTTCAGGCTCGGAGAGCCACGCAGGATGAAGTGGGATTTTTACGCAGAATCATCCTGCTTCAATCCACAGGGTTCAAAGAACCCTTCCTTATCTGCCGGAATATGTATCCCGGAGATGCAAAAATTCTGCGATAATCTGCATAATCCGGCGAATTAATCCCGCGCTCGAGAAATGGAAAAAACAAATAGGATATTCTAAACTGGAATAATGCGTAATGCGATGAACCGGAAAAATTCTTCTATCCACTCCAATCCGGATTAATAAGATTTCAGCAGGAGTAGGGTAGGGGTTAACGTTAGAATATTCCATCTAAATATGATGAATTTTTGTATAAATCGAAAAATTTTTATAATTTTGTATTATGCAGGCCGCAACGCAGAAGCCCGGTCCGGGAAAATGCGGGGGGGTCTGTGAGGACGTCGCCCCCCGGTGCGTCCGATTAAATTTTGGAAGCGTTTATCGACGCTCTTTCTTGGCTTTCTGAAACTTCGCAACTTTCAATCTCAGTCAGGATTGCAGCAGACGGTAGATGCCCTTGTGGATATTTTATTCCGATACCCCTGTAGTGTCGCGATCAGTCGCGGCCACTGCATGGGTTATCGTAGTATTACATATATTCTGCGTGAGGCTTCTGCATGTTTGCTCGTTCTACTGAGATGGGCAATGCGAAGGCCTCAGAAAGCAGAACGGGCAACTGATACGGCTCTCACGCTTTATTATTTACTAACCGCCTGATTGTGAGCCGATGGCACTATTACTTCAATTCTTTTAAAACCTAAATCATTTATTTGCGGACGCACCGGGGTGCGTCCCTACTTGGGACTCTCCAATAATCAAATTAACTTGCAGCCGTGTCAACGGCTGCGCCATGCGTGCACTCTGCGTATGGCTTTAACCAAAACCTAATACAAAACATTTATCAACTATGAAAAAGAAACTTTTACTTTTTCTGATGACGCTGCTATGGCTATCTTTAGCCATGATGGCGGAAGAGGTCGTAATTGACGGCCTGAAATATGAGCTAGGCTATAATAATGCGACTCTTGTTGGCTATGAAGGAGAGCCGACTGATCTGATAATTCCTTCCACGGTATTGAATAATGATAATGAATACAAAGTGGTTAGAATTGGAGATAGTGCATTTAGCGAATGCATGTCTCTTACTTCTGTTGTAATTCCGGATGGGGTGACTGCGATAGGGAATAGGACTTTCTACCATTGTCCATCCTTGGAGTCAGTGCGGATTCCTGGTAGTGTAATTTCTATAGGTGATTATGCCTTTACGTCTTGTAAGTCTTTTAACTCGATTCTCATTCCTGAAGGAGTGCAGTCAATTGGACGTTGGGCTTTACAAACATGTGGAGTTAAAACAGTCATACTTCCCTCAACCATTAAATACTTCGGAGAAGAGGTTTTAGAAGATCTGACTACCATATATAATGATGATTATAGATTTGTTAGATTAGTTTATCCTAAAACACTCAATATTGATGGGTTAAGTTTATATTTGGCTAAATTTAAGTATGAAGAATACAAATTTAATCCAGGAGACGGCATAGTGCTTGATGATCATACGGTACTTACAGATAATGGTAAGAATTTGCTCGTGGGACCAGATATAAAAGGAAGTTATTCTATTCCGGAAGGTGTAAAGTCAATTGGAAAAATGGCATTTTTAAAATGTGGTTCTCTTACTTCAGTTGATATACCGGAGGAGGTAACTACTATCGGGGAGTCTGCTTTTGAATACTGTTTGTCTCTTACTTCAATTGTTATTCCAAAGGGTGTTGCAACAATCGAAGCTAATACTTTCTGTGGTTGTACCTCTCTTGCTACTGTTGATATTCCGGCAGGGGTGACTTCAATAGGATCCCGTGCATTCACTGGGTGTGCATTCACCTCTTTTATGCTAGATGATGGGATTAGTTGTACTAAAAATGCGTTCCCGGATAAATGTACAGTTCTTTGTGATAAAGGGAAAACTTTGTTTAAGGCCCCTAATGTTTCTTCTTTTGAGATCCCGGAAGGAGTTGAGAATATTCCTGCGTCGGCTTTTCCAAACTATTTTTATTGGGGTGGGGAACATATTACGACTCTCACTATCCCTGGCTCTGTAAGAAATGTAGAGGCGGATGCTTTTAAGTATTTGCAACTGGAACGTGTCAATTTCATTGACTGGCCTCAATGGTATGCTAATGTTTCTTTGGGAAACATGTATTCCAATCCTTACCTTAGCTGCGAGGCATACGCCGGGGGAGTGAAGATCACTACTCCTGAACTTAAGGAGGGACTGACGAGAATAGAGGATTATATCAACGTAGGGTTGGATGGTTTCCGCGATGAGGTTGAGATTCCTTCGACGGTAAAGAGAATCGGTGCATACGCCTTCAATAACAATAAGGAACTCTACTCAGTAATCCTCCCTGAAGGATTAGAGGAGATAGGTGAAAGTGCCTTCGAGGGTTGTTCCCTTTTGGAAAATCCTGTTTTCCCGGAATCCCTCAAGAAGATCGAGAAAGCCGCTTTCAAGGACTGCACAACCTTGACAGAAATCAACCTGCCTGAAGGTCTGAACTCTCTTGGTGAGGCTATCTCGGAATCCGATAATGTTTCCACAGAGAATTATCCCGGTGTCTTCGAGGGTTGCACAGCCCTTGAAAAAGCCGTGATAGCCGGCGATATAGATAAATTCCCCGGTAAACTCTTTTATAACTGCGCGGCGTTAAACAAAGTTTACTTCCCCACCCGACTAAAGGTAATCGGTAATTCAGCTTTTGAAAACTGCTCGGCCCTTGAGGAGGTGGTCTTCCCGGCTTCTCTTGAGGAGATCGGTTCAAATGCATTCGGTATTGATGGAAATGGAAGCATCAAACGTCTGGTAATTCCAAACAGTGTAAAGGTAATTGGGGAAAGAGCGTTCAAGGATCAGAGCATAGAAAATCTGACAATCGGCTCGGGTCTTGAAATCATACCTGAAATGGCGTTCTACCGCAATCCCCTGAGGGTCATTAATTTTTCGGAAGGCCTCAAGGAGATCCGCAGCGAGGCTTTCATGGGTTCAGAGTACAGCAAAGGCTCGGTGATCCTTCCTTCGACAGTCACCACGCTACAGGAAAACGCCTTTGCATACGCCACTATCAGCGAACTCGTGATTCCGGATAAAGTAACCACTCTTCCTGCCGGAAGTTGTGGCCAACCCGGAGTACTGACACTCGGCAGCGGAGTAAAGGATATAGACGCCAATGCGTTCGGTTTCGAGAATCTTCATGTTTTGCGCGTGAAATCCAACACACCTCCTACCCTCAGCGATGCATTCCCAGTCACTACCGATCAGAACGATAACCTCACGGTGATTGTCAACAATGGCCGTCGCAACAACTATGTTATGAACGCACGCTGGAAACAGCTCGACAACATCATCGAGGAGAGCAGCTCCGACGTGATCATATACATGACCGGCGACTATGCCCTCAGCGAGGAGATCCGCACCACCACCGGCCTCATGCCTTCGACAGTAACCAAGATGAAGGTAGTCGGCCCCCTCACCTCAAATGACCTCAGGATAATAAGTGAGAACATGATCTCGCTCCTCAGCCTCGACATGAGCGAGGTTACCAACGTCACAGCCATCCCCGACGGTATGTTCTCTAACTCGCTGATTACCGAGATAGTGCTCCCTAAGAATCTGGAGAGAATAGGAGAGAGAGCCTTTGAGAACTGTAGTCTTCTTAAACTGAGTGAGCTTCCCTCTACCTTGAAGAGTATCGGCAACAGGTCTTTCTCCCGTTGTCCTCTCGTAATGGTAAGCATCCTTCCCGAAGCGCTTGAGACAATTGGAGAAGAGGCCTTTACCGGATGTGGAATAAGGGAGCTTGTTTCAGGCGTGAACCTTGCGACAATCGGCGATAACGCGTTCAGCGAATGTACTCTTCTCGAGACAGTGGATCTAAGCGCGAGTCAGCTGACCACCGTCAGAGGATTCAGGGACTGTACCGCACTTGATCAGATTCTCCTCCCCGAGTCTGCGACCGCCATTGACGGCCCCGCCTTCAGCGGCACAGCGATACGCGACATAACCTTCGCATCCAACATAACGGAATTCGGCAACGGCTCATTCGCCAATTGCCGGCGTCTTGTTGCTGCCAATATACCGGAAAATACAAAGAGCATCACTTGGGAACTGTTTTTGAACTGTCCCCGTCTGATCTCTGTATCATTCCCCTCGACAACATCCGAGGTGGCTGAAAAGGTAGTCTATAACGATAAGAAATTGGCCAATATCAGCTGTGCCAACCCCGAGGCACCGGAGGCAGCGAACGGAGCGTTCGACAACATCCGCGTCCGCTATGTATCGCTCACAGTACCGACAACCTCCTTCCGCTCCTATCTAAATGCTCCGCAGTGGGGTAAATTCCAGAGCATCCAGAACCGCATTCCCGTTGTCATAGACCAGGGCGTAGAGGTTACGAACGTAGCCGAGGATGAATATCAGGATATGGTTAGGGAGGACGCCCTTGAGGAAGCTCAGGAGGCGGCAGCCGAGGAACGTAACGAGGAAGAGACCGAGATGTCGCGTCGCCGTGTTGCGCGCCGAGCCGCTGCCCGCGCGGCGACACCACGTCAGTTCGCCAAGCTCTTCGACGGGGCACAGATCCAGACCGGTTCCGAGGGTTCGGGCACACGAATCTTCATCACTCCGCAGGAGGGCGTGGCGGTGACCTCGGTCAAGTTCAACGGCGAGGAGATGATCAGCAAGCTCGAAGGAAACTCGCTCCTCCTTCCCGCCGGCAGCAACGGTCAGCTCGAGATCAGGACCAACGCGACGGGCAATCCTACCGGAGTCGGCATGATCTATGGCGATATCGATCCGGAGGCGGAGTATGATGTCTATGATCTTAACGGAATCCTCATCGGCCATGATATGGATTCACTCGAGAGAGGTATCTACATCATCCGTCAGGGAGCTACGGTCAAGAAGATCAATGTAAGATAATTTAGTTTCAGCAGGTTCAGGACTCGACCATTAATTCCAAAGGTTGAATCTTGAACTTGCTTAATTAACCTCAAAAATAAACTGAAAACCTAAATCTATATGAAAAAGAAATTTTTACTTTTTCTGATGGCGCTCGTCTGGTGGCCGCTTCTGATGCAGGCAGCCGTGGTGGACGGGATTCTATACGAGACGGGCTATAATTGGGAAAGTGGAAGATATGAAGCAACCGTTTACGAATGTGTAAAAGAAGAGCCTAATGAAGTAGTGATCCCGGCCACTGTCATGGATAACGGTGTAGAATATGCGGTGACCTCTATCAGAAAATCGGCATTCTCTGGTTGCACCTCCCTTACCTCAGTTGTGATACCCGAGGGGGTGACATCTATAGGAGAGTATGCTTTCAATGGTTGTTCCTCCATTACTTCAGTCGTGATGCCCGAGGGGATGGCTTCTATCGGAGAGTATGCTTTCAATGGTTGTTCCTCCCTTACCTCTGTCGTAATACCAAAGGGAATGACAACCATCGCACTGTGGACTTTCAGTAGCTGTTCCTCTCTTACCTCAGTCGTGATACCCGAAGGGATGACATCTATCGGAGAGTGTGCTTTCACTGGTTGTTCCTCCCTTACCTCGGTCGTGATTCCAGAGGGGATCCTATCTATCGAAAAATCTGCGTTCTCCGACTGTAGTATAAAAACGGTTGTGTTACCGACTTCTATAAAAAATGTTGGTAGATTTGCTTTTGGGAGCGATAGGTTTGACAACTGCAACGTTAAGATAGCCTATCCTTCTACATTCGATGCAGAACAATTAGACGGTATTACGTACGAATACGATCCGTTAGATTATAAAGTATTGGAAGATATGACTTTGCTTACCACTGAAGGTAAGACATTGGTAATGGTACCTAATGTAGAAGGAGAATATTCTATTCCCGATGGAGTGGAAACGATTACTTCCAGAGCATTTGAGGGATGCACCGGCATCTCCACCTTAACCATCCCTGCCTCAGTAAGAACAGTTGAGGCAGATGCCTTCAAGGATTTTTATAATTTAGAACG
>JAIDPP010000148.1 GCA_029062725.1 Muribaculaceae bacterium
ATTGAAAATCGGCGAGTTTCCAAATATAGATAATGACGAGCCAAATCTCTCGCAATTGTTAATAAAAAATAAGTTTAAACAACTTCATTGAAAAATTTACCGAGGCGGCCCGGTTCCGTTTTGAAGGAATCGGGCCGTTTTTAAAAAAAACATCAAGAGATTATGGGTATTTCTCATGTAATATTATATGCTATTGTGCCTATCATAGTGGTGATGCTTGCGGGCTTCATCGCCGGAAAGAAAGGCGCGTTTACAGGTGAGGATTCCAAGAAGTTCAATAAAGTCGTTCTGGACTTCGCACTTCCCGCCGCTCTTTTCGTATCGATCGTTCAGGCGTCGAGAGAGGACCTTGCAAAGGATATCAAGCTGACGATAGTGTCGGCAGTCGGCATCATGGCAGTGTTCATGGCCGTTTATTTTGTTTTCAGATATTGTTTCAAGAAGAACACGGGAGCTGATGCAGCTGTTTCGGCACTTATCAGCGGTTCGCCGACTATCGGCTTCCTCGGTTTTGCGGTGCTGGAGCCTATCTTCGGTACGAGCCCGGCCGTAGCGCTTGTGGTTGCTATCGTCGGCATCGTGGTCAACGCTATCGGTATCCCGGTCGGACTTTCGCTGATGAACGCCTCTCTGGAGAAGCAGAAACCCGGTTCCACGAAGAAGGAGAGTGCCTGGAAGCCTGTGCTTCATGCGCTCGCTCAGCCTGTGGCGTGGGCGCCGATCTTAGCTGTGGTATGGGTGCTTATCGGTATTCCATGGCCTAAGGAGCTTTCTCCCTCCTTCGACCTTATCGCAAAGGCCAACGCCTCGATGGCGGTCTTCTCGGCAGGTATCACGCTGTCGGCTATCAAGATTCAGATCAACTGGCAGGCTGTCCTGGGTTCGATTATGAAGATGATCCTCATGCCTGCGGTAATTCTGGTTTTGGGTCTCCTCTTCAAGATGGATCCGATGAACCTCAGGATGCTTGTTGTGGCCGCGGCTCTTCCGCCGGCATTCTCGGGCATTATCATCGCCGATGAATATGACACATACGTTGCTACGGGTACATCCTCACTGACATTATCCGTGATTCTCTTCATCGGATTCTGTCCTCTCTGGATCTGGATCACCAACCTGTGTCTGGCAGCTTAATAGCGAAAAAAGTAAATTGAGAATCCGAATTATTGAAGAAATTCAAGGAAAGGGGATTCCGAATTATTGAAAACTTCAAGGACGGGATTCCGAATTATTGAAAAATTCAAGGAAGGGATCAAATTAATCGTCCGAATTATAAAAAATCTTGCGAGGTCAATCGCAAGATTTTTTTTATCGGGTTGTGTAGCCATACGGCGTAAACCCGATGTAGGGACGCACCCGGGGTGCGTTTGCGGTTATTGTAAAATCATGTTGAAACATGATGCATCGTGTAATTTGGCGGACGCACCCGGGTGCGTCCCTACCCGGGTCGGATAATATGGTTCAGTTATATATGGTCAGAGCCGATGTTAAATGTTGGTCAATTATATATGGGTGACCGGATGGTTACAAAAAAACTACCCCTTGGCCATGCGGCCAAGGGGTAGTTTATAATGTAACCTTTCGGTCTGATTCAATCTTACGGTTTATTACTTAACGATAACCTTGGAGGCTTTACCGTTGGAGATCTTTACATAAACACCTGCAACAGGCTTGGAAACCTCAACACCATCGAGAGTGAAGTAGTGTGCGTCGGCCTCTTCAGCATCGATACCTTCGATACCTGTATCAGTGTTCTTCTCAACCTCAAACTCTACGAAGATAGGATTACCCATATCGGCCATTTCACCCTTGTAGAGAACGAACTGACACATAGGAGCTACCTCACCGACTGTCAGGCTAAGAGAATTAGATTTTGCAAAGCCCTGCTCGAGCAGTGCATCTACAGGAGCCCATTCAGCCTCAGCCGCTCTTCTAACCTCAAGGGGACCGTTGTTGATATCGGGGTCATAATCCGCACCGTTGAATGAGAGATAACCGTCGTAACCCTCAGGAGCAGCCAATGTGATCTTCACAGACTCAGCCGTGCAAGTTCCACCGATCTTGAGAGTATATACATCCTGGTCAAGACCCTGCCATAGTGTAATGGTTTCCTCGTTGGGCTCAATAGTAACATCGAATGTCTCGGGGAATACGGGATCAACCTCGCCGGAATCCTTAGTGATGGTGTAAGAGATTGTGAGGCTGTGCTCATCATCATACTGGGTGCCTGTATAGAGATAGAACATACCGGTGTGACGTTCGCCGTCAGCCTTGAGAGTGAAGGTATTGCCTTTGATAAGATGATCGCCGAGCTGCTCGTCAAGGTCAGTCATCGCGGGCCAGTCAGCGCCGGCGTGGGTCTTGCGGCGGGAATCATTTGCAAAGTCATCCATGAAGCCACCTGCGAGACCATCCCAACCCTCGGGGATAGTGATGGTGAGGGTAACCTCATTCTTGTCGGTCTTGCCGGTGATGGTCATAGTGATACCTGCGCCATCATCTTCCTGATTGATCTCAAGATCCTGGGAGTCAGCCTCAACCTCGAACTTTTCGGGCCATGTGATGGGACCATCGTAGTTTGCAAGGTAGATGATCGGATGATCGGTAGCAATTTCCTCGTTTCCTTCTTCACCTGTGCAGAGATACAATGTAGTCAAGAAAGTCTTGCCGTTGGCGGGGAGAGTAACCACGTTGCCCTTCGTGAATGACTCGTCGAAGTCAGCAACCGGAGTCCATTCTTCCACTTTATTGATCTTGCGGCGGCTGTCGGAGGCCATATCCATAGGCATCTGCTCAATTTTGTAATAGTAGCCGGTGAAGCCGGTGGGATTAGTGAAAGTCATCTTGACCTCGGTCAACTCTGTTTCACCCTTGGCACCGATGACATAGACATTCGGCATCTCCTTAACCATCTCCTGGGTTCCGGGGAAGAGGGTCTCGATTTTTGCGACGTTATTGTTGGAGTAAAGCTCTACAGTCTGCTTCTTGGTATCGTCGGGATCATCGGGAACTTCAAAACGGGCATCGCAATTGACAGCGATTTCTTTCGGGAATACGGTGATCTTACTAACCTGGAAGGTGACATAAACGCAGATGTCCATATCAGGTTCAGGTTCATCGTCAACGAGAGTATAGGGGAAAAGCATAGCGAGATGCTGTTTGCCGTCAGCGGGGAAGGTGAAGGTAGTGCCCATCAACGGTCCACCTTCTTCTTCGTCTTCTGCTGCTCTGCGGATATTCTTTCTTGCTTCAAGCGGACCGGTGGAAGGACCTTCGGGATCCATCGCACCCATATAACCGTCTGATCCGGAAAGTTTCTGGATAGAGATATTGATTTTATCATCGATCACCTCACCTGAAACGTTGACCTGGTAGGTAATAGGTTCATCTTCCAGGTCAGCCTCCGGAGTTTCGATCTTGAGGGCCTCGAGAAGCTCGCGGTCAACCATACCGGAACCCAATTTAGGAGCATAGTCGGAAGTAACCTTCAGCTTGGTCATCTGACCTACTAAAGATATAGGAGCAAGCCATTCGAATGTTTTGTTACCTTTGACATCACGCATCACAACAAGAGTCACGTCGTATATACCGGCAGGCATTGTCGAAGCTCCGAATGTGTTCTGGAATTCATAAGAAGCATCTCCTACAGTACCGTAGCTTTTAGCCATCGGGTCAGATTCAAAGCCCTTTGAGAGTGAAACACCCTTGAGAGTAACGACCTTATACGCATCAGTAGCGTAGTCAATAGACTCCACGACGGGATAAGTCACTTCAACATTCTCAGACTCGACAGCGGGCCAAGTTCCCTTGATACCGTTTAGAGC